>JAVHPL010000136.1:0-2205 GCA_036170555.1 Sediminibacterium sp.
TAATGATGTAGTAGATCCTATTTGTATGGCCAATGGATCTTGCATACTTGCATTGGGATATCCATTGGGAAAATTGGGATACTCATAATTTAAATACCTTCCTGCCCATCCACTATTCACTACCGTATTGCTATCACTAGCACTCATCCAAATATCCGTTGCCCTAAAATGAGAGAAACTAGGTTGTGGATACCCTACTGAATGAATAATTTTTAATTGGCCATTGTTATACATGCTTTGTAAACCTGTCATGGCAGGATGCAAGCCTATTTTATTTGTATTGGCTAAGGACAACACTTTCGTTTCGGGTATATAAATATTAGAACGTGCATTGGCATAATTGCTAAAGTTCTCTAAAGGAATTACCATATTTAATCCATCATTGCCACCATTCAATTGTATTATCACTACAATATGATCGGTATCTGTAACGGGCATTAATAATGACTGCGCAAATGGATCATCTGCACCAAATGCTTTGAACGAAAATTCTCCTAATAAGGAGGGTAGTAGAATGCCCGCTGGTATTGATTTTCGCAAGAAGTCTCTTCTTTTCATAGTTGATTTATTATGCCAGTTGATATTCTGCCAGATTCATTAAATACTTCATCAGATCCCTTATTTTATTTTTTACAGAAACCGTATTAGTGGTATTAGCAGGGTTGGAAATATATAAATCCCATGCTTCCGTCCAATAAAAATCAGTGCTTTGCCCGCTGAGTAAAATATCTTTTTTTAATTGTGCTTTTGATTCCGCAGAAATATCTACGCTAAAAATAGCGGCTGTTAAATCGGTTATTAAGCTATTGGGATCTCTGGGATTTGATAATGTTTTAGCATATTCAGCTCCATCAACTTGTAATTTTTTTCCATTATAGGTATACCCATTTACCATTAAGGTATCGGTAAACTGATTTCTTTTGGGGAGGGTATCACTATTAATCCAAATTTCATAAAATTGTGGCGCTTGATAATATGCTTTCCATCCACTCACATCGGGTGGATCTCCAATATTCTGTTGCATATTCGATAACCAACTTACCAAATAATTATACATACCATAATTGGTTATATAATCGTTTACTGGTTGAAAGGCTACATTAAATTCTCGGCATAGCCCAATCACTAAATCAACAGGACTTTTGATGATACATCCTTTACTTAATGCATCAAAAAAATGCTCACTTTTTAACAAAGCACTTAACACGGGCTTTATTTCATAATTGTTGCTGCGCAACAAATTGGCCATTGGTTCAATCATAATAGATTCTACCGTAGCATCAATATCATAATATACAAACCAACGATACAATCTTCTGCATATATATTTTGCTACTTCTTGCGTAGAAAAAATCATAGTTAAAAAATCATCTAATTCTGCATCGCCTGCTGTACTTCCCGTTCTACCTGTTATGGTTGTATTATTATAAAATGCAGAAAAAACTTTATTCGTGGTATCGTGCCGGGTACTATCAAAATAAGCACTAATACTAGCGGCATTGTTTCTCCAACCAGTTAATAACTTGGCAGCAGCTTTTACATCAGCCTCTGTGTACAATGATTCTGGCCCTTTGCCACAACAAAATAATTCTTGAATTTCCCTCCCATAATTTTCATCGGGTGCTGTTTTGGTATTCTGTTGACCATTTAAATAAACCAACATTCCAGGATCAATCGAAATGGCACGAGTGAGGGTTTTAAAATTTCCTAAAGCCTGTGTACGCAATAAATGATGGTGTTTGTAAACGTATTGGGCATTCCCAATATCATTTATTTCGGTGGCAAAATGATTATGCCAAAACAAGGTCATTTTTTCACGCAAGCTTCTATCTTGGTTAATCATTTGACCTACCCACCATTTTTTAAATGAGCTTCTTCTTAAACTGGCAATGGTGCCATCTGTATTGGCATCATTTACCCAAGTAGTTCCTGCAGCAATATGGTTATCGGGTATTGCAGCGTTTCCAACAGAATATTCTTTAATTGGTGGATTGGGTAATGGGGCAGTAGGATTCAACAATTCATCTACCACTTGATCTACCGATTTTCCTTTGAAATAAATTAAATCGGCCTGCGACACACCAAATAAGGTTCTTTTTAATAAGTGGGTTAGCTCTAGGGTGGTAAAATTACCACTATAGGGGTTCAATCCTACGATGGGCGGGGGTGCAAGAAGGTTATTCATTACTGGAATATTAATCGGTT
>JAVHPL010000137.1:0-8093 GCA_036170555.1 Sediminibacterium sp.
GAGGCATAATCGAATTTAAAGAACTCAATACAATACAATAAATCGCTTGAGTTGAAAGTACGATGCTTAAAAGCTTCTAATTCCTTTAATTCTTTGGCAGATGCTTCCATGCAAAACTGATGGGGCTGCATCTGCATCAATTGCATTAACTCTTTCGATTTGTTGATAATGGTAGTTCTATTGCCCCAGGCAAAAATGGCGGCAAAAAATCCCGCAATCTCTATATCCTGTTGCTTAGAAAATAAGTGTGGAATGCTAATAGGATCACTTGCAATAAAAGAAGGTTGATTGTACTCATCAACCTTCTGATTAAAAAAATCTAATAATTTTTTATTGTCAGCATGCATCTTATGCCAATGCTTTATCCAAATCGGCAATTAAGTCGTCTACATCTTCAATACCAACACTTAAGCGAATCAAGGTATCACTTAACCCATTGGCAATTCTTTTTTCTCTAGGGATAGAAGCGTGGGTCATAGAAGCTGGGTGATTGATTAAACTTTCAACACCGCCCAAACTTTCTGCTAAAGAAAATAATTTGGTAGAAGACAATACTTTTTTAGCTGCTTCTATACTATCATCTTTTAATTCAAATGAAAGCATGCCACCAAAATCGCGCATTTGTTTTCTGGCAATGGCATAATTAGGATGATCTTCGAATCCACACCAGTAAACTCTGCTAACTTTAGGATGCTTGCGTAACCAATGAGCAATAGTTTTGCCATTTTCACAATGACGTTGCATGCGTAAGTGCAGGGTTTTAATACCCCTTAATACTAAGAAGCAATCCATAGGTCCAGGAACTGCACCACAGCTTTTTTGAATAAAATACAATTGTTCACGAAGCTCGGCATCATTCATCATCAATGCACCTTGAATTAAATCGCTATGCCCTCCTAAGTATTTTGTTGCAGAATGCATTACAATATCCGCTCCCAAATCTAATGGGTTTTGTAAATAAGGTGAGGCAAATGTATTGTCTACACAAAGTATCGCCTTACTTGCTTTAGCAATTTTACTCACCGCTTCTATATCGGTAATATTCATCAATGGATTGGTGGGGGTTTCAATCCAAATTAATTTTGTTTTTGCCGAGATGGCTTTTTGAATATTGTTAGCATCAGTAGTATCTACATAGGTAAACTGAATTCCAAACTTTTCAAATATTTTAGAAAATAAGCGATACGTACCTCCATACATATCATTGGCAGCAATCACTTCATCTCCAGGTGACAATAGTTTTATCACTGCATCTATTGCCGCAACACCACTCCCAAATGCAAGGCCGTATTTGCCATTTTCAATTTGTGCATAAGCTTCTTCCAATGCTGTACGGGTAGGGTTTTGGCTTCTTGCATATTCAAATCCCTTGTTTACGCCTGGTGCTTCTTGCACATAAGTAGAAGTTTGGTAAATAGGGGTCATGATTGCACCGGTAGAAGGATCTGGTTCTGAGCCGGCATGGATATATTTAGTAGCTGTTTTCATATTTACAAATTTATTGCAAATATAGACTGCTATATTTAGTTCGTTAACTAATAATTTTGAATCCCACCCAAAAGTTTAAATTTTTTCCAATCATTGTTTACTTTTTTAAATAGGTAGGTTTGTTGAAATCCTTCTTCGTTTAAAGAACCGTAAGAAAAGATGCAAATAGTATAATTTCTTAAAAAGATTGGTTTAGCCATCTGAATATAATTTTGATTTTTATTATAAGAAACTAGATTTGCATTAATTATACAATTTTTTGGTAAAAAAAACTTTGAAGTATCTAATCTTAATTTTAAGAAATAGTTTTTATCTTTTTCACTTAAATAACCTTTTGCCCAATTTTTACCATATAATACTAAGTATTTATATAATCCACTATTTGATAAATAATTTAAGATTTGAATTGTATCTAATGAAAGTATATGTTCATTTACGCGAACAGAATTTAAAAAAGAAATTGTTTCCTTTTCATATCTTCTACTGTTCTGTGCATTACATATTATGCAGAAAAAGCTAAAAGTAAAAACAGTTATTATATAATTTAATTGTTTTTTCATTTATTTTAATTCTGACCTGCCGTACCTCTATTATTATTACACGAAGTGCCTTCTTCATTAACCAAGTGTCTTTTGGAAAAATATGACCAATTTAGTGAGCTACTTTCAATAGTATTAAATCCCCATCTTGTTATTAATCCATCAAACTCGGCACTATCTGTCACAAATGAGCCTAATCCTTCAAGTGATAATGATTTTGCTTGTTCTAATGTTAAATTAGGATAAAATTCTTTTAAAGATTGAGACATTACATCCATATAACTGCTTAACATTAAATAGTGCTGATAATTACTTGGTGGTGCAATGCCAGCGCTTGCTGAATTTGCAGCATTTACGGTTAATGATGCGTGTATAATCTCATGAATAATAACAGCTGTTTTGTATTCTTGTGATGATCCATTTAGTAAAGTTGAGTTGAGAGTTACTGTATTATTTAAGAAACCATTATTATAAATTTGGTCTGAATTTGTATGAGCTGGCACTTCTTGGTTATTGTTTCCAAATACGATATTAGCTTGCTCGAATGTTATGTTTACCTTATCACTAATTGAAAAAACATCTTGTAATATTTTAGTTATTGAATTTGAAATTGAGCCATTAAGTATCGTTTCAACTGCCATTTTTAAACAAGGGTCAGTTAGTTTACTGCTAATTTTATCCATTGATGGGGTACCTCCATTACCAGACCCGCTATTTCCACCGCATTTAGATCGAATAATATTCTCCTGCTTTTCATTGATTGAAATAGTTTGTTCGCAGGTATTTGTACAGGTCACCCCTAAATACACATAATCAATAGAACCATCACTCCAGTAAGTTACAAGAAAATAGGCAGTACAAGAAGTCGGTTTTACAATATTATCATTAGTCGAATTTGATTTAATATTTGATAGTAATTTTTGTTGATTTTTCTAATTGCTTAAAATAATCTTTTGCAAATAATTTCACTTCTCTCAAAAAAACACTTGTAGGTTGCTCAATTTCTTGATAATGCTTCATAAACAACTCAAATGCTTCTTTTGAGCTATTTAAATAATTAGCTCTTCTTACTAAGCCACCAAAGCTGTTTTCAATGCCCCATATATAGCGGTAGTTGAATAGCCAGTTTTGTTGTTGCATATAAGGAAACATGCGTGCAAAGGGAGCAGGAAAATACTCGGTTTGTTCTACTAACAAGTTATAAGTTGATTGAGTAAAATCCATCCACTGTTGCTCATTCATTTCAGGGCTATGCAATGCCAAAAAATGATCATATACAATGTCTACAAATGCGCCAGAATAGAGACGAACAGCGGGAGAAAATATTTTCTTCAGTTCCTTAGTTATTACATGATCATCTGTAAATGTATCAATGGCCCGGTGTAAACGGATTCCTTTTTGTACAGATAATGGATAATCGAATTGTTTTTTGCCTTTCACATAATCGCTGATCATATTGCCTAGTAAAATACTGGGTTCATTAAAAGATAAATAGGCATGTGCTAAATAATTCATTGATTATTTTTTCTTAATCCAATTAGCAATCAGTTCTAAGGCAGAAGGGGCAATGGTTTCTTTTATCTTTTGATATTCGCTAACATCTCCCATGTTAGCTGTTTGCAATAAATGATTCAAATTTGGTAGCGTTTGTACCCTTACTTTTTTATTTCCACTAGATTTAATTGTTTGTTCAATCAAGGGTAAATTACTGGATGCTTCTACTTGTGTATCTTTTTCTCCATTGATAGCTAAAACCCTGCAAGTGATTTTTTTTAAATCTTCAATAGGGTTATAATTGATAAAATACCGCATCCAAGGGATATCATACAAACCATCGTACATAAATTGTACTCCTTGACCAACTATCGTTTTTTCTGTAGCGTATAAAGATTTTAATACGGCTTTGCTTTGTTGACGATACCAATTTAAGTATACAGAATCTAATTGTTTATTTAATTGCTCTTTAGTTGGGGCAGTAAATTGATTGAGCATTTGATGGTGCAATACGCCAAATGCAACGGTAGCTGTGCTATCAATTTTTGCTTTGCGCAGTTGAAATAGATTTTGACTGGTATTGGTTGCAGCCCCACCAATTGCAGGGGCACCCCATAAAACCAAAAAGCTAATTTCTTTTCTTCTTGCTGCTACCATGGGTGCGATGGATCCCCCTTCACTATGCCCAATTAGGCCTATACTTTTGTGATTGATATCTTTTCTACTAAGTAAATAATTTAAACTAGTTTCTACATCGTAAGAAAAATCTAAAGAAGTTAATTCCTTGGGATTAGGGCCCTTGGTGCTTTTTCCAGCACCTCTGTCATCTACTCTTAATACGGCAATACCCTGATTGGTTAAATAATCGGCCAATACCCAATACAGTTTATGGCCAAATAGGGTTCCATCTCTATCCTGCGTACCACTCCCAGAAATAATGATTACTGTAGGGAAATTCTTTTTGTTTTTGGGAATGGTTAAAGTGGCTCCATAATGCACACTATGGTCAGAATTATCATATTCAACTTCTTCTATTGAATAGTTAAATGGTGGTTTAGGAGTTTGCGGTCTTTCCTCTTGCTGAGCAGAAACGATGATAATTGAAAAAAGGAAAATGGTAAGTAGAACAATTTTTTTCACAGGTGTTGATTTATAAGTTTTTTGCTTTGATAAGGTATGATTGATATTAATAAGCCAATGCAACTATCTCAAATTAGGTAATTGATTGATCGAAATAAAATCTCCTTCC
Source organism: Sediminibacterium sp. (assembly GCA_036170555.1). Lineage (GTDB taxonomy): Bacteria > Bacteroidota > Bacteroidia > Chitinophagales > Chitinophagaceae > Sediminibacterium. The sequence continues at coordinate 4,771 of JAVHPL010000137.1, forward strand.
TTTTGTAAGTCTTTAATAAGTTGTAATAAGCGGCTTACCATAGTTGGACCTGCCCATCTTCTGGTAAACATGGGTAATCCAAATTCTTCAATGGGCGTAAATTCCCAGGGATGAAAATACAAACAGATATATCCGTCTTTTGCAAGGGTTTGTTTGCATAACGCCAGAAATAATGCGTAGGGCATATTCTTAAAACTCAACCAAAAAAGTGGTATCCTTATTGCCGGAGAAACAGACGCAGGTATTCGTTTCATGCCTTTATCCGTATAAACTGTTCTGGGTAAATGAAAATGATTGTACCTGCCAGGTAAATAAGTAGGATTGATAGAAGAATCATATTGATAGCCTGCTGCCATTACATCGGCCATTTCCACTTTGCGCATTCTGGGCATTCTCAGTCCAGTAATTGGTTGGCCAGATATTTCTTGCAATCTTATACGAGATGATAACAGATCTACTACTTCAAATTTTGAATGATAAAATGTATGGGATGCAATTTCATGCCTATTGGCCAATGTTTTGATTGTTTCTGGATATTGATTGGCAAAATTAGCTGTTGTAAATAGAGTAGTATTTATTTTGGAGAGTGCAGGTTCAATTGCATCTAACCCTAATTTACCTATTTGCATTTGTTGTACAACTGGTATATCAACTTGATATTCTAAAGGCATATCAAATTCTTCTACATCAAAACTCAGTAGTACAAATTTATTCATTTAGGTAAGTTGGTTTCTTTAATTATATAATGTGGCCGATGTTTACTCTGCATAAATAATTTTCCTAAATACAAACCAATAATTCCCAAAATCATGAGTTGTAAACCTCCAAAAAAGGTAATGGTGGCAATGATAGATGCCCATCCTGAAATAGTATGGCCTGCATAGTAGCTGTACACGATATAGGGAATATAAAACAAAGAAGCAATGGAAAATACGAATCCTAAATAAGCTGCTCCATACAATGGTTTTGTGCTAAATGAGGTAATACCTTGTAAGGCAAAACGAACCATTGTTTTAATGGTGTATTTAGATACGCCTTCTTTTCTTACACCTGGATCATATTCAATTCCAATTTGGCTAAATCCCATCCATTTAATTAATCCCCGAATAAAAAGTTCCGACTCGCGCATCCCTTTAAATGCAGCAACTACTTTTTGATCCATTAATCTAAAGTCTGCAGTACCTTGTTCTAATTCTATATCAGATAGGTTATTAATTATTTGATAAAAAAGATTCGACGTTTTTCTTTTCAATAATGGTAATTCTACTTGATCTTTTCTTATCGTATACACTACATCATATCCTGCTTCCCAATGTTGTAATAGTTGGGTAATTATTTTAGGAGGATGTTGAAGATCTGCATCCATCATAATGGTACAATCTCCTTCGGCAAAATCTAAACCTGCTTTCAAAGCATTTTGATGTCCAAAATTTCTAGATAAACATATATAAAAAATATTGTCATTTTGATTGGCTATTGCTTTAATTACCGATAAACTTTTGTCTGTACTACCATCATCTACAAACGTACAGTTATACTTATAAGAACTTGCTTCCATAACTGAATGAATTTCATTCAACAGTAATGGAATATTCTTTTGTTCATTGCAAACAGGAATAATAAAGGCAACTATTTTTTTCATGAATTAACTTGTTTTAATAATCCCAATTTCCAGGTTACAACAGTTAACCAACACCAAATTACCAAACAGGGCAAAGCCTTTAATGAGTATCTTAAAATATAATTATCTCTAATGTATTTGGGAATGATATCTGTGGGAGAAACAATGGTTAATAAGAACAAAAACGCCAAAACAATTTTTACAGATAACGGTAATGGTTTCTTTTGTAAAATCAACCAGATTGCTGCTCCTGTAACTGCAATCACAAATGTGGGACTCTCTGCGGCAGAGCTAAAAATAACCACGCTAATAAGTACAATAGCTAAATAACTTAATTGAAATGCTGGGTTCCCCCAATTTCTTTTACGAAATAAAGGAGTTAGAAAAAATACAGCGGCCATGGCAATAATTTTTATATCTATAGCACCATAATAATTAAAAATTCTTCTAATCATTCCAGGAACGGAAATATCCTGCATGCCAAAATAGGTAGAATTAATAATATTTTGATTGTTCCGCTTAATAATTTGATAGTACCAATCCTGATAAGTTTGAACTATATAGGAATAGCTAGAATACAACATGGGTAAAATAATAATAATGATGATCCAGGCTATAAATGAAAGGGCAAAAGTTTTTTTATTCTTAGAAAAAAAGAAAAAAGCCAAGCCTGCAATACCATACAACTTACTTAAAAATCCCAAAGCAATAAAAAGGGTAGCTAACCAATCTTTTCCGTTCAATGTAAATATAAATGCGAATAAAATAAATGAAGTGAACATTGAATTAAACTGAACACTATGAATAGAAGTCATCATTTCAATTAACACCACCCAGTAAATCCAAATTTTTTGCTCATATAAAATAGGAAGCATTCGTATAGCCCAAAATAAAGTTACTGCATTGGCCATGGCCCATAAAAAACAACCTACATATGTTGGGAGTAAAGCAAATGGAGCAATGATCAACGAAAAAGCAGGCCCATAATTATTAAATGAATCGTATTCGGCTGGATAATAACTGAACAAATATTTTTCCTGTACTACATGTTCAAATACGCCTTTAAAAATTAAGTAATTATCAATGCTGGTAAGCCCTCGGGCCATTTCGGATACTACTGCAAAAAAGGCTAATGCAAACCATAGCAAATAAATCAACTTTATGTTGATATGCCGATTGAGTGTAATTTCTTTTTGTAAAAATGCAGTACTCAATTTCATTAATGTTCCTCTTTTTTAAAAAATACCATAATGGAAACTCCTGCTGGAAAACGAATATGATTTTTCAATAAATAATAATCAATACTAAATAAACCAGCCAGTAATGAATTAAAAAAACCGGCTGTTCCAAAAATTTCATGATCCGAATTGCCTTTTTCATTGGGGGGCACACCTAATTTTCTAATTAATTTAGCTGTAATTCTAAAAATCGCAATTGGTAAGAACAAGATTGTATTGAAATAGGTTTTGTATATAATCTTACCCTGATAATTATTGAATAAATGAAGTAGCCCAGTTAGCGTATATCTTCTAAAATGTTGATTAATTACATCATGAGGCCCCCAAAGAAATGCATAAGCAGGTACCGTGATAGCGAGATATCCTCCTGGTTTGCAAACTCTATACATTTCGGCAATGGCTTTTTGGTCGTCTTCTACATGCTCTATTACATCAAATGCGCAAACCAAATCGTAAAGATCGTT
>JAVHPL010000137.1:8193-11314 GCA_036170555.1 Sediminibacterium sp.
GTTTGGCAATGACGCAAGTAACAAAAATTTATTGGTACATTATAAAAAGCTTAAACCCGCCTATTTTTTTTACTTTTGCATCCTTAAATAATTTATATGAGCAAGGGTCCTATTTCTCAGTTTATTGAACACCATTACAGGCATTTTAATGCAGCAGCTCTAATGGATGCTGCCAAAGGATATGAAACTCATATAGTAGAAGGCGGAAAAATGTTGGTGAGCTTGGCTGGTGCCATGAGCACAGCAGAATTGGGTATTAGTTTGGCCGAAATGATTCGTCAGGATAAAGTGGCCATTATTAGTTGTACTGGTGCCAATTTGGAAGAAGATATCATGAATTTAGTGGCGCATAGCCATTACAAAAGAGTACCCCATTACCGAGATCTTAGTCCAAAAGAGGAGTGGGATTTATTAGAGAACCATTATAACAGGGTTACCGATACCTGTATTCCTGAAGAAGAAGCATTTAGAAGAATACAGCAACATATTCATAAAATTTGGGCCGATGCCGAAGCAGCAGGAGAGCGCTATTTTCCGCATGAGTACATGTACAAAATGCTCAATAGTGGTGTTTTAGAACAGTATTACGAAATTGATCCAAAAAATAGTTGGATGTTGGCAGCAGCCGAAAAGAATTTACCCATTGTTGTACCTGGATGGGAAGACAGTACCATGGGCAATATTTTTGCTTCTTATGTAATTAAGAATGAACTAAAAGCCAGTACCATGAAAACGGGTATTGAATATATGGTTTGGTTAACCGAATGGTACCGTGCAAACAGTGGTGGTAAAGGAATTGGATTTTTTCAGATAGGAGGTGGTATTGCTGGTGATTTTCCTATTTGCGTAGTGCCTATGATGTACCAAGATTTAGAATGGCATGATGTTCCTTTCTGGAGTTATTTCTGCCAAATCAGTGATTCTACTACATCTTATGGATCTTATTCTGGTGCAGTTCCCAACGAAAAAATTACCTGGGGCAAATTAGATATTCATACCCCTAAATTCATTGTAGAAAGTGACGCTACCATTGTAGTGCCGTTGATTTTTGCTTATTTATTGGGATGGTAAATTAAACTAGCAGTTGATTTTCTTTAGGGAAAATTTATTTGATCAATAAACCTTCATAAAAAAGCCTCGCAGTATACAATAACCGCGAGGCTTTTTCTTCTCTTCAACTTTCTATATTTCTTATCTACTAGAAGGCATGTTCAACGGCGTATCGCGCTTTAGCATATTCTCCTGATTGGCCATGATCCAAGCTGTATGAAAAATAAGTTTGGTTCTTTTTTCCATCAACTCAAAATTAATTTTCTCAACCGTATCGGTTGGTTTATGATAATCTGCTTGCAACATACCATCATAAAAGAATAAAACGGGTACGCCTTTTTTAGCAAAATTATAATGATCACTTCTATAATAAATTTGGTTTCTATCTGCAGGGTCATCGTATTTATAATCTAATACCAATTTGGTGTATTGATTGTTTACACTTTCATTAATAATGGGTAATTCACTGCTTAATTTATCATGCCCAATTACATAAATATAATTAAGAGAGTCTGCCGTTTTACGTTCTGTATCTACCCGGCCAATCATATCGGTATTAAGGTCTACACTGGTTTTATCTAATGGGTAAATGGGATGCTCCGAATAATAATCTGAGCCCCATAATCCTTTTTCTTCTCCACTAACTGCCATAAATACAATATTACGTTTAGGGCGATCGCCTTTTTTTGCAGCAGCAGCAAATGCTTCAGCCATTTGTAATACTCCAGTTGTACCAGATCCATCATCATCAGCACCATAATAAATTACAGAACCTCTTTTGCCAAGATGATCGTAGTGGCTGGTAATAAATACATACTCTTCTTTTTTCTCTGTGCCAGGTAATAGGGCAATTACATTACTACTTTCTAATTGTATAGTTTTTTTAGCTGCATATAATACTACTTCGGAAATATAGTTACCTTTTTCTACTTGTTTTATTTGTGTAAATGAAAGTGCATTGGTTCTTCCAATTAAAGCGGATGCCACTTTAGGAGAAATGGTTGCACTAAAAAATGTATTAGAACTTGCTTTTAAATACATATCTCCCAATGTATTGGTAAGATTCGTTTGTGGAAAACGATCGGTAACAACCAAAACGGCGGCTGCACCTAATTTTCTGGCTGCCAAAATTTTGCCTGTGATAGATGCAGGGCTATAAAATCTTCTGCCAGATCCTTCTGGAGCTATATATCCATTGGGCATACCATCTACTATAACTACTAGTTTCCCTTTCACATTTAAGCTGGTATAGTCATTCATTTTATTGGTAGAATCTACTATGCCAAACCCTGCAAAAACATTATTATTAAAATTAAGTGTTCCAAATGCCAATCCTCTTAATGAAAAAGCAACATCTTTATCCCAAGCAAATTGTTGACCATTTACCTTTACTTGCATTTCAGTAAGGGTATCTCTGTATACTGGATAAATTTGTTGATAGCTAGTTCCATTTCCTGGTTTTAATCCCATTTTTTTAAACGCTGTTTCAATAAATGCTGCTGCTTTTTTTTGCCCGGGAGTGGCAGTTTCTCTTCCCTCCATTTCATCACTGGCAAGAATGGTTAATTTTTCTTTAAGTGAAGAGGCAGTAATGGTTGCAGCATGCTTTGCAGAAGCATCTTCTTTTTGTGCAAATACAAAATTGGCTACAGATAGTAGCACTAGTAGCATTGTTTTTTTCATAATCAATTTTATTTGGGGTTAATTACAAGCAATCTTACCAACGCGATTAGCGTGGCGACCACCTTCGAAAGGGGTATTCATAAATAGTTCAATCATTTGTTGTGCAAGTGCCAATGCAACAAAGCGCGCGGGAATACAAATGATATTAGCATCATTGTGCATCCGAATTAATTGTGCCACATCGTTTTGCCAGCATAAACCAGCGCGAATACCTTGATGTTTATTGGCAGTAATGGCTACACCGTTAGCTGATCCACATAACAAAATACCAAATGCAGCTTCCCCATTTTCTACTTCAGAGGCTGTAGGATGGGCAAAATCTGGATAATCTACCGAATCGGCCGTATAGGTTCCAAAATCTTTAACAGTAAATCCTTTTTCAGTTAAC
>JAVHPL010000138.1:0-30453 GCA_036170555.1 Sediminibacterium sp.
TGGCAGCCGGACCATCGGTTACAGTTACATTATCACCAACTCTCCAATCGGCCCAATCATCCTGAACAACTGTATAAATACCGTTCATACCACCAGTGAAAGGACAAACCACAAAGGCAGTAAATCTAAATGCGGCATTATAATTAGCACTAGATTCCAATGCACCAGGTGTGTTGGCAAGGTCAAAAGTTCTACCATCTTCTGTAACCACTTGGTTATAGAAAGTGTAAAATTGACCAGGGCTAAACAAAGCACCCGCAGAAACACCGTATGCAGTGGCAATTTCAGCTCCAGTAGCACTTAATTCGGTAGTACCACTTAATGGAACTGTTTTAATAAACTTCCAATCTGAACGATTGGCAGAAGATCCTTTGTACACATACATTTTGATCTCCTTAATTTTAACACCATTGTTATAAGCATCTACTTTAATACCTACTTTAGAAGTAGCCAAAGCGGCAAAGTCTAAGTTGGCATTCACCGTAGAGTTTAATGTGATATACGCCCCATTACCCAAGTTGGCAACATCCACAAAAGGATTGTTTTGAGCCAGGTCGTTTTTTTTGCATGATCCGAGCAACAACGTTATTGCAAAGAGCATTACTAGTTTATGAAGAATATTTTTCATGTTATTCGGATTTATTATTTAATGAAATTATCAGGATTATTATCCCAGAATACCTTGTTTACTGCAGTTCCTAATACTCTTTGTGCAGGAGCATTGATATTGCGGTTTACAAAAATAGAAGGATAGTAGAATGAACGAATAAAGAAACCCGGAGTTGGTGAGGTAAGTACAGGTTGAGTTCCTGCAGGATATCCTGTTAAGCGATAATTGTTGTACGCTTCAATACCATTACCCCATGTTGCTATATAGTATTCTTTCATGATAATGGCTAGCTTCTCTTCATTGGTTGCAGCAGCATCATATTGTGCAAGTACTAAATTAACATAGTTGCTAATTGTAGTAGAAGTAGCAGCATAAGTAGGGCTAGGAACCACACCCACTGTTGCAGGGAAACCAACAACCTTAGTCATTGATGCATTTAAGGCAGCTTGTAAAGCCGTTCTTGCAGCAGCAGCACCACCAGAAATGGTATTGGTAATTGCAGCTTCAGCTTCTAAGAAATACGTGAATTCGGAATTCCAAATAGGAAGAATTCCAGCACCTCTACCACCCATTTGTAATGAAACCGTTTTAGCTTGGTTGCCATCAAACTCACCACCAGCAGGATATACACCCCAAGTGGTACGATAGTTACCGTCTGGAGGAGTACCGCTATTATCTCCATGATCTCTTCCCCAATATCCATTACCTAAATAACAGAAAGGAGTTGTAGGATCATAATGCGCAGGGCGAGCAGCCGTAATACAGAATAAAGAAATTTCATTTACGTTGGCACCATTGGTATTTTGGCGATAGAAATAATACCGTTGACGTGGATCTAAGGTTGTTCCTCTTGCACCACTAATTGCTCCACCATTTTTTTCAGCAGCAACTACCCACATAAACCAATCTCCCATATATTCACCTACCTGACCAGCAGTTGTATAGTTACTAGCATAATCTGGATGACGACTATCTGGAGAAGTAATATTGGTACCATATTTAAAATTGAAATCTTGAGAAAGACTTCTGATGATATTGTTAGAAGTAAAGATGGTTTGAATTTTTGCAGCCGCAGTAGCATCTACCTTACGAGTTTGCATTAAGAACTTCAACTTTAATGTATTGGCAGCTTTGATCCAGTTGGTTTTATTACCACCATAATACAAATCGTTAGCAGTAGCAGCACCCGTTTTACCAAAATCAGCAATAGCATCATCTAATAAAGCAATTACTGCTGCATAAACTGAAGCACCCCCATCTACTTTAGGATTGGCATTTGCAATTCCCAATACAGCTTCTGTATAAGGAATATCACCAAAATTATCTACTAAAGTTCCAATGGTGTAAGCTTTTAACACTTTAGCAATACCAGAAGAAGCGTACCGCTTTTGTGCTTGCGCCAAAGGAATTAAGGCATTTGCATTTTTAATGATACTGGTGTAGCCTGTACTCCATAAACCATCAAAAGTATTAGGACTATACCCATTACTATACAAAGGACCAAACCAAGCTTGTTGGCGAGTTAACTGTCCACCGATATTTGATGCACCATCAAAAAAACCAGTGAAACTGAGTTGAACCGTATTCAACAACAAATCTACGTCTGCTGTTGTAACTGAGGGAGCATTTGGATTGTCTAGAAGACCATCTAATTGCTTGTTACATGCAACCAAGGTTGAAAATAACGTGATGACAATAAATATTTTTAAATGTTTCATATACATTTCTTTTTAAGATTAATAGCATTAAAAGGTAACACGAACGCTTACACCCAATCTACGTGCAGAAGGTCCGGTAATAAATTCCAACCCTTTACCATTACTTACTCCTAAACCATTTGTTTCAGGATCAAAGTGCATGTATTTAGGGAAATTAGGAGCATAATACCAAAGATTACTTCCGTTAGCAGAGATAGATATATTTCCAAAAGGCGTTTTAGTTAACCATTTTGCAGGAACTGTGTACGACAAAGAAATGTCTCTTAAACGAATAACAGTACCGTCAAAAACACCCGCTTGATCAGGACCAAACACGTTGTTAAAATAACCTTGTGTAGCACTAATCTGTAAATTGTTTGGTGTTTTTCCATCTTCTAATACACCTGGTAAAATAAATGGAGCGGCACGATCAAACTCAGTATCTCTTGTTACCCCTCTAGCCAACAATGAACGAGCAGTAGAAGAATAAATATCACCGCGATGGGTATAATCTACTTGCATTTTCAAGCTGAAAGACTTATAAGTTAAAGTAGAGATTCCACTTAATTTATATTTAGGATTTGGATCTCCAATAATACCAATGGTAGTAGAACTTAAGTAATCACCAGCAGCACCAACAATAAATTTGCCAGCATCATTTTTACGGAAATAATATCCTTTGATAATTCCTAAAGGTTGACCATTAATTGCAAAGTTTCCAAGAGTGGTATAACCAGCATACATAATCTCTTTTAAATCGGCAGGTATATCAGATACCAATGAAGTGTTTTTGGTGAAGATACCAGTGAGTTCCCAAACCCAATCTCTGTTTCTGATAATCTTATAACCAACCATGGCTTCAATTCCTTTATTAGAAACCTTACCAGCATTAATTTGTTGAGATGTATATCCAGTAGAAGGATCCAAATCTCTATTAAGAATTTGGTTGGTAGAATTTCTTTGATATAAAGTAAGATCTACACTTAATCTATTTTCAAAAAATTTACCTTCAACACCCAATTCTGTTTCGGCCAATAACTCAGGCTTTAAATTAGCATTAGGTAAGAAATTAGGAATTGCATTACTGTTAACAACAGCGCCACCATTACTTAGGAAATTTCTAGTTGAAATAGCCAAAGCTGATCTTGTTTGATATGCACTACCAAAGTTAGCTGCGGTAGAGTAACCAATTCTTAATTTTAAATAGTTCACATTTTTTTTGCCTTTCAAAAAGCTCCAAGCTTCTGTTGGAACATAAGACAAACTAACATTTGGATAGAATAGGCTTCTGTTTTCTTTTTCTAAAGTAGAGGTCCAGCTATTTCTACCACCCACGTTTAAATAAGCAAATCCTTTATAATCTAATGTAGCTTGTGCAAAAGCACCTAAAGATTTTGTTTCTGTTTTATAATCTAAATCTCTGCCCTGCTCATTTACAATATCATGGGTTTGAAAGTTGGTATGGTCTAATAAACCAAATACTAACTGATCTTTACTGGTTGCACCAGATTGATTGTATTTAATTCCTCTAGAGTTAAAACCAGCTAATACATCTAAATTGAAATCGTTGTTGATATCAGTTTTGTATGTTGCAGTAAATGTATGATCTAAGATTTCATTAAAACCAGTAGACGTTCTCATAAAGCCAGTAGGGAAATAAGTACCTCCTTTATTTTGAGCATACAATTGGTAGTTTGAATAATCATCATATCCAAAACGATACATGAATTTTAATTTGCTAGAGAATTCATACATAGCAGAAATATTTCCAAAGTTTCTGCTGATATTATCTTCTGTGAAAGAGTTATGAAGTGTCCAGATAGGATTCTGAATATCATTACCATTTCTATAATAAACATGTGAGTGGTCAATTGGGTTTTCCCAAGGAAGACCAATTAAATCTACCGCAGTTGGCGTATACATTACATCACCATACAAAGATGGGTTAGAGGCTGTACTACCAAATGAGGTTGAAGTTGGTGGAGCTTTTACTTTAGTGGTAACATGGTTAAAAGTACCACTAACGGTAATTTTATTAGATAGTTTAGCAGTACCACCCATACCAATATTTGTTTTGTTAGTACCATTACCTTGAACAAAACCTTCATCGGCAGTATTACCGAAATTGATATTGTAGTTTAATTTATCGGCAGATCCTGCAAAGTTTACAGAAGTTACTTTAGAAGTACCATCTCTGAAGAAGCGAGGTACGCTATTGTAGTATTTAAATTCATATTCTTTATTTCCAATGAATTCTGGAAATGCAGCGTTTAAATTAGTTCTACTATAAGGGTGTGCAACTTTAATAGCAGGATTTTGAAATTTAGCTCCCCAGTTACTAAAGAAAGCCAACCCTGTACTAAGATCAAATCCACCACCATATAGTTGTGTATATTCTGGAAGATTGGCCACTTGGTTTACAAAATAAGATTGTGAAACAGATACTTCACTTTTCTTTCTTGTTTTTGCAGTAGAACCATTTTTAGTAGTAACCAAGATTACCCCGTTTCTTCCTAATTCACCATACAAAGTAGTTGCACTTAATCCTTTCAATACGTCTACAGACTCAATGTTATTGGCATCCAAATCTAAGAATCTACTTGGAGTAGAGTTACTAGAAGTAAAGTCTACTTGTTGGTTTGTACCACCATCAAAAGGTACACCATCTACAACCCATAAAGGCTGAGCATTACCATTGATGGTACTTACCGCTCTAATTACTACGTTGGTACCAGAACCAGATAAACCACTTGTATTTAAAATGTTTACTCCAGGTGCTTTACCTGCAAGTATACGAGCAACATCAATTTCAGGTTTTAATTCTAAGTCTTTTTTACCTACAGAAGAAACAGCATAACCTAATGCTTTCTTTTCTTTTTTAATACCCAAGGCAGTTACCACCACTTCGCTTAAGTCTTCGCTTAATGCAGAAAGCTTAATACTAAAGGCATTGGTAGAATTGGCAACAAATTCTTGTTTTCCAAAACCAGTGCTAGAAACTACAACGGTAGCCCCTGTTTTAGCATTTAGTTTAAAAACACCGTTTGCATCGGTTGCAGTACCTTTTTGTGATTTTTTTTCTACAACGGAAGCACCTTCAATTGGTTTTCCCTTGTCGTCTGTTACTTTACCAGTAACGGTAGTTGTTTGCGCTAACCCTGTCGCCAAAACGAATAGGTAGGCACAAAAACTCATCAGCAGTTTTTTTCTCATGTGGTTAATTTTTGGTAAGTGAGCCTTTTATCAGGCTATTTGACCATCTAAGTAACTAAAAAGCTGTTTGGAAACCTTAACAATCTGTTAATTTTAAGGTTTATTTAATGTTGTTAGGAATAAATAAAGGGCAAAATTCTTACTAAAATGTATTGATTATTTTACTAAATGGCTTTGTCAGTGGGCTTTTGAGGCAAATAATATGCTGATAAAAGAGGGAAAAAGAAGAAAAAAATAATATTAATAAAATTGATTATATAAATACCACTTTCCCAACAAAGTTGATTTTACGCAAGGATTGGGCATTTTTTAAATTAAATAAGCTATTTCTGATTCAGAGGTGAAATAGTAAAATAAATTATATTTTATTATAATATTTAAAAAGTTCAACTAAATAATCTTTATTTTTAAAAGAACCTTTATTATTATTAATATATTCAATAATTTTAATTTGTTTGTCCTTCATTAAATTCAAAATTACTTCTTTGTCTTTTTTAAGACGCTTTATTTGCCCATCCATGAAAATATAGAAATCCTCTTTTAAAACAAATTCTTTTACCACTTCCCCCGAAAATTCGTTTTTATTGGTTTCTAGCTTTTTATTTAGTGATTTTAGCAGGGTAATATTTCCTTCACTTAATACCTCATAAAATTCATTGCTTGTATGTTTATCAATGGCAGGATAACCTGTTCTAAAAATATAGTCTTTTGCTGCTTGTTGATTTGTATCGGATAGCACAATTTGATGTACAAATTCCCCATTCATCATACCAATTTCTTTATTGGCAGATACAAAATGAATTTGATGATTCGTTAAATCTAGTTGTAAAGGAATTGCATTGGTTACTTTGCCATTTTTTAAATGAATACTACCCATTTTAAAATTGGCAAACACATAGGGAAATCCTCCAACACCTAAAACAGATCTATTCATAGGTAACCCATTGGCATCCGTTAAAGTATACTGCGTATCGAATTTAGCAATGCTTTTCACTTGCTGTGTTTGCGCAGTAAGTGTACCTGTTATTACAACAAGCCCAGTTAAAAACAAGCCCAATTTGGTATACATAAAGTGAATTTTTAGTATTATAAATCTACTATATAAATGAACTATATCAACGCATATAAATTGTCTAGATCATCGCAACAAAAAGCGGGCCCCAAGATTAGGGCCCGCGTACTTAAAAATTAAACAAGAGAAACTAGAGAAACTTTTATTTAGGATTTTTAACTGGTGCACTTCCGGCAGCAGCGGGATTGTAAGTTAATTCATTATCTGGAACATCCCAATAATCTAAATATCCGTATTTAATAGTTGCATTAGTACTCAATACTCCTGTATTGGTAATGGCAACAGCTCCGGTTCTACTAGAGGCAGGGTCAATATATCCCCATCTACGTGCATCATAAAAAGAAAGACCACGGAAAGCACAAACAATTCTACGCTCTCTACGTAATTCTTCTTTTGCATCAGCCAACGTTAAACCTGTACCTGCAACTGGAGCTAAACCAGCTCCTTGAAGGGTTCTAACCCCATCAATAATGGCTAATCCAGCTTCAATTTGATTGGTATTAATCAAGGCTTCTGCTTTCATCAATTGGTTTTCTTCGTAATCTACGGCAACGTGCAACTCATAAGCACCTGGTGTAGATCTTGCATAAACGGCAACGCCGGGTAAACCGGTACCACCATCTACCAACGCCCAACGAGTAAAATGCGCTTGACCACGATCAGCTTGACCTAAATAAGGAGTTGTTTCTTTTAGGTTTTGTGCTTTTCTTTTATCACCAGTTTTAAACTCCTGTGCCCAACGCTCAGAAATTTTATAAGTAGCACCACCAGCTAAACTTGAATAGGTTCTACCCATTACAAATTGACCATTGGTGTATAAATCTCCACGAGCATCTGTTCTTGCAGTGAAAATATTATCTGTAGAAGTAATACCAGCATTTGCCAAGGTTAAAACAGCAGCCCAATCACCAGCAGTCATAGCAGCAGTTGTTTTGTTTACCAACAAATTTCTGGCTTTTAAAGAAGATACATTACGCTCTAACATAGCAGGTGTAACAGGACCGCCTTTTCCTGTTTGAAAATAAGAAGGAAGAATTTTTCCTACCATTTCATTATACACGGTTACACTGGTTGCTGTTTTAGCTGCAGCTACCGCCTTATCTAAATTAGCATTGGCCTCTTCAATAATCTTTTCTTTAGTAACATAATTACCATTTGTAGCAAAAGAGGTATTGTTGATTAAGCCTGCATAATAAATAGAACCAATTCGGCTATAAGCGTATCCTTTCCACCAATAAGCCCATGCTTTGATAGCTGCTTTTTTAGAAGCTGCATCGCCTATGAAAGAAACTACATCCACTTTATCTAATAAAAGATTACAAGCTCCAATTAGGTTATACATATGACTCCACTCATAATAGAGGAAGTTGTTACCTGCCTGAGAATTAGAATTTGCCTGACGTACTAACGCATATTGGGTATTAGGTGCATTAGGATTTAATACAGTAGTACCATTATCATGCGTTACAGAATTAGGACATCCCAATTGATTTAAGTAAGCATTGGCCGCATCAGCACCCAATACATCACCCATCATTTCGTGAAAGCCCATGGCTCCACTAAAGAAAGGACCAAATACACCATCGGCATATTTAAGGGTTCTAAAACCAGTAATATAAATACCACCAGTTGCAAATGTGGTGATTCCACTTTCCGAATTTAATGCATCGGGAGTTGGGTTATTGGGGTTACTCACCGCCAAGTCTTTTGTACAGCCTGCACCCAGTAACGTACCTGCTAGTGCAAAACCATATATATATTTTTTCAATCTCATTTTCTAAAATTTTAAAAGGTTAAAAACCAACATTAAGACCTAACTGATAGCTTTTGATATTTGGTACAGTGTTGTGGTCAACAGCACGATCCCAAGCTGAGTTATTTGAGCCAGAGCTAACTTCAGGATCATAACCAGTATACTTAGTGATGGTTATTAAGTTACGTCCAGAAAATAATAATTGTAATTTACTAAATCCTTTCAACTTAAATACTTTGGCAAAATCTACTCCTACAGATAAATTACGCAATCTCCAGAAAGATGCATCTTCGAAGAAGTAGCTTTTTGTTCCATTGGCTTGACGTACTGCATAAGCACCACGATAAAAAGAAGTCCAAGCTTCTGTTTGTCCATCAATAGTAATAGGAATACCATAATCGGCATGAATACCATCACGATACATCCATTGTTTGGTTTGGTTGTATAAGCTACTACCACTTACCCAATCCCATTGCATACCTATATTAACAATGCCTTTATAATTTACACTGTTAATGAAACTCATATTGAATTTAGGATTTGGATCACCTAAAGCAAAACGCTTGGCAGATGCATAAGGTTGACGAGTAGTTTTGTTTACAACATATCCATTACTTGCAACAACATAGTTGGCTTTTTCAGCAGCAGTAAGGAATGGTTTTCCATCAGGATCTAATTGATCTAATGAAGTAGGGAAAATATAACCATAGATTTGGCCAATTTTTTCACCAGCTTTAATGATGTATTGTGAACTTCCAGCGCCAGATGTTTTAATTAATTCGGCGTTGTTTAACACTTTATCAACCCAAGATTTTTGCTTACTAAAGTTAGTAGTGAAATCCCAGTTCCAATCTTTATCACGATACACATTTAAGTTTAAAGATGCTTGCACACCGTTTGACTTTAAAGTCATTGAGTTGGTTAACTGACGACCAATTCCAATACTTGGTGCAACGTCTACTCTATCAATGATATTTTCAGAAGTTCTTTCCCAATAAGTAAGTCCAAAACTTCCAGAGCTTAACCATTTGCCTTTACCTAATTTAAGTCCTAGGTCAGTTCCTATTTCTAACTCTTTAGCAACCTCCACTTGTAAATCGGGATTTGCATTGGCAATTGGTGTAGATAAACCTGTTTGTGTTCCAATGGTAGCAGTTCCTAAAATAGGGAAACGATCATAAGCTCCGGGTTGAATACCTGCTTCACCATAAGCTGCACGAATTTTCCATTCGTTTAGCACATTAGCAATTTTAGCATTTTGAAAGAAGCTTAAACTGGTAGGTCTAAAATAGAAATCTCCACGAGGAAAAGTAAATGGTTTAGAACCTTGACCAAATGCAGATGAATAGTCTGAACGTAAGCCAGCACTAATTCCTGCAAGTTCACCCCAATCAAAATGTTGGTTTACTAAAATACCATAGGTAGCAAACTGGGTAATTCCATCTCTGAAAATATTAAACACAGCCATATTACTAGCTCTATACGGAGTGAAGTCTGGTGAATTTACACCATAGCTCCAGAAATCTGAAGTTTCACGCTTACGATAATCCCAACCAACTAAGGTTGCAGATTTCAATGGAATATTTATTTTGAAATCATTTTCAAAATCTAATTTAATACTTGCGTTTGCAGTAAAGTTTTGGAAAGTACTTATAAAAGTTCTTTCGTTAATTTCACCAGATTCAGAACCTGTTGTTGGTGAACCAAAAGAAGTTCTGGGAGAATAGTATTCTGCCCAATATTGCCAGAATTCTGCACCAGCTACGGCAGTTTGGTCTTTAATATCATAACGAGAGTTGTACGTACTTCTATTGATACCATACTTAGCATCTAACTCTACAAATTTATTGATACGATAATTTAAATTGAAATTTTGTAAAATGTCAATGGTTTGATCCTTCACTTTCGCATTTTCAATTACATAGTTAAAGTTGTACGCATTTACTCCAACCGCATCGCCAAAATAAGGAGTCATAAATCCTTTTTCATCTCTTGCTTCATAATTAGCAAAAGGACGTGAGTTATTAATTGCAAACAACATATTTCTACCAGTAGGATCTAACTGCGTATCATTGGTTCTAACTATTTGTGTAATAGAACGGAATTTTAAGCCTTTAGCTAATTCAACACCAATATTTGCAGTTAAATTAGTTCTTGCAAAATCACCATTATTTTTAAAAACCGTTTCTTGACGTGAATCAGATAAAATGAAGGCAAAATCCATTTTTTCTTTTGCTCCACTTATATTAATGGAGTTATTGAATGAATTTGCTTTTTGAAAGAACATTTTATTGTGATCGTACCAAACTAAGTTTTTATTATAAAGCTGATTGGCTTTACTAGAAGGAGTAATCAAATTAAATACTGGGTTGGTTAAATAGGAACCAGTAACAGGATCAAATGACAATGGAACACCACCACCACTAATTACTTCACCTGCGGCATTCACTGCAAAAGAATGATATTTACTTTTGTTAACATTTCCAATATTTAATAATTCACTACTAATTACATTAGAGGATATATCAATATTGATTTTACCCATTTTACCTTTCTTAGAAAATAATTGGATAACCCCATTTGCACCTTGAGCACCATACAAAGTACTTGCTGCAGGTCCTTGAACTACCTCTACTCTTTCAATACCATTTAAATCTAAGCTTTCTAAACCAGTAGCGGCAATTTGAATACCATCTAACAAAATCATAGGACTGGTAGATCCATTGATAGAGTTAATACCTCTTAATAATATTTGAGTAGGAGATCCTGGGCTACCGTTGGTGGTACTAATTTGAGCACCAGCAATTTTACCTACTAAAGCACTACCAATATCCACGGTAGGGGCAGCAGGTAATTTATCGGCAGTAACTGACTCAACCGCAATGGCTAATTTCTTTTTACTGGTAGCAACTCCTACTCCAGTTACAACCACTTCGCTCAATGCTTTTGTGTCAGTAACCAATTTAATAAGTAAATTAGTAGCATTAGCAACTACTAGTTGATTTTCATAACCAATTTCGGAAACAACTAAAGTTGCACCAGATTTTACTTTAATTGAAAAGGAACCGTTTCCATCGGCACTTGCACCGTTCTTGGTACCCCTTTCTACAATAGAAGCCCCGGGTAAGGGATTCCCCTTGTCGTCCGTTACTTTACCAGTAACGGTAGTTGTTTGAGCCATACCTGTTGCCAGAACAAACAGATAGGCACAAAAACTCATCAGCAGTTTTTTTCTCATGTTATTAATTTTAGTTAAGTAAGCCTTGTTACAGGCGTAAAGACTGTGTAAATAACAAAAAAGCTGTTCGGAAACCTTAACATTTAATTAATTTTAAGGTTTTTTTAATGTTTTTAAACCCGTTCGATCCCATTTTTAGGGATTAAGCTTATTATATTTTTTTACAATATAATATACTATCAGTTACTATAAAGCCGCCGCGTTTTGTAAATGTTGATAAAAAATAAAATAGGCTGATTTTCAACGGATTTGGGCACAAATGCTAGCCTTTTAGCCATTTTAGCGAAAAATTAATTTTGCAATATTGCCCATTTTTGTAATTTAGTGGGAGAATTTAATGGGTTAGTAAGTAATGGGGCCAGCAGCAATGTTGGCCCTTTTGCATATCTACCAAAACGCCTCTTTTGAATTATGAGCAAGATAAAAACAGCTTTTTTTTGTAATAACTGCGGATACGAAAGTGCAAAATGGATTGGAAAATGCCCCTCTTGTAATCAATGGAATACTTTTACACAAGAAGTAATTGAAAGTGGAGATGCAAAAGAAAAAACCACTTGGGAAGATTACCCCGAAACAAAACGAAACACCAAAATAATTGCGCTAAGCGATGTAACTATTGTAGAAGAAAAAAGAATAGTTACCAAAGATTCTGAACTTAATAGAGTATTGGGTGGTGGAATTGTTCCAGGAAGTTTGGTATTAGTTGCTGGTGAACCAGGTATTGGAAAAAGTACCTTGTTTTTACAAAATGGATTACTCATTAACCACCTGCGCATTTTGTATATTAGTGGAGAGGAAAGTGAACAACAAATAAAAATGCGTGCCGATAGATTAAAAATTAAAAATGATCAATTTTTTCTATTAACCGAAACAGATACAACGGTTATTTTTAAAGAGATTAAAAAACTAAAACCACAATTAGTAATTGTAGATTCAATTCAAACCATTCAATCTAATTTAATTGATTCATCTGCTGGCACTGTTTCACAAATTAGAGAATGTGCAGCGGCCTTTCAACGTTTTGCTAAAGAAACCAATACACCTGTTTTTTTAATTGGCCATATAACAAAAGATGGTGCCATTGCCGGACCAAAAATTTTGGAACACATGGTAGATACGGTATTGCAATTTGAAGGAGATAGACATTATGCATATAGAATTTTAAGAACCTTAAAAAATAGATTTGGTAGCACTTCCGAATTAGGCATTTATGAAATGACTGGTGATGGTATGCGCATTGTTACCAATCCTTCCGAAATATTAATTGCACAAAGAGAAGATGTATTAAGTGGAAGCGCCATTGCTGCTGCATTAGAAGGTATGCGCCCTCTATTAATAGAAGTGCAAGCCCTTGTAACCACCAGTGTTTACGGCACTCCGCAGCGAACGGTTACTGGTTTTGATTTAAGAAGATTACAATTGCTGTTAGCTGTTTTAGAAAAAAGAGGTGGCTTTCAATTTGGCATGAAAGATGTTTTTGTAAACATTGCAGGGGGTATAAAAATAGAAGATCCATCTATTGATTTGGCCGTAATATGTGCCTTACTTTCTTCTTACGAAGATAATCCATTACCAAAGGCAGTTTGCTTTGCTGGTGAAGTAGGGTTGAACGGAGAAATAAGAGCTGTAAATAGAATTGAACAAAGAATTGCAGAAGCTCAAAAATTAGGGTTCGAAAAAATTATTGTATCACGGTATAATAAAAAAAGTTTTGATCCAACTGCATATAGTATTCAAGTGGTTGCCCTTAGCAGAGTAGATGAAGTGTATCAACAATTGTTTTAAAATAATTCTTTTTCATTTTATTTTTACACTGCCAAATGAATACTCCGTTATAAAATATATTTTTATTCGGCAAATACCTTGTAGTTCATGTAATGGGCTCATTAGTTTTATACATGAGCTTAAAAATCATTACTTACTTTAATGCATTTCAGCATTTATTTTTTCCGCATAATTGTAAAAGTTGTGGAGCAGATTATATTGCTATTTCTTCTTTTTTATGTAGCAGATGTATTGCCAAACTTCCTTTAACCCATTTTACAGAAATTCCCAATAATCCTGTTGAAAAAATATTTGCAGGTAGAATACATTTATTTGCGGGTAGTGCTTTGTACTATTTTACCAAAGCCAGTTTGTTACAATATATTTTAGTGCAATTGAAATACAATAATAATCAAGCAGCTGGCATTTTTTTAGGAAATCAACTGGGTATTGCATTAAAAAAATCGGCTCGCTTTCAACAAGTAGATTGCATTATTCCATTACCCCTTCATCCTAAAAAAGAATATATGCGTGGGTACAATCAGGCGGCCGTAATTGCAACAGGAATTACAGCCACTTTTAACAAACCCATTTTAAATGATGCCGTAATAAGACGGGTATTTACTAAAACCCAAACCCAAGAAAATAGAACCAGTCGCTGGCAAAATATGAGTGGGGTATTTGAAGTAACAAGGCCCGAATTATTAAAAAACAAGCATATTTTACTCATAGACGATGTTGTTACCACGGGCGCAAGCCTAGAATCTTGCGGTTTAGCCATTTTAGCTGTATCCGGAACTCAATTAAGTATTGCAACTATAGCCTATACCCTTTAACCATTGAGCATATTCTTTAAACTTTTTAGTAAAATTGCTGTTATTTACATGCTAAACCAGTTATTTATGAAATATTTATTCACCCTTGCCAGTTTAATTATGCTCAGTGCTTTTACTTTTCCTGCTAACAACAGCATACATAGTTTTAAAGTAAAATCTATTGAAGGAAAAACAATTGATTTTGCCAGTTTTAAAGGAAAGAAAATTTTAATTGTTAATACAGCCTCTAAATGTGGCTATACCCCTCAATACGAAGCATTACAAAAAGTATACGAGCAGTATAAAAACAAATTAGTAATTGTTGGCTTCCCTGCAAATAATTTTGGTGGTCAAGAACCTGGAACTGATAGTGAGGTAAAGGAATTTTGTAAAGTACGTTATGGGGTTACGTTTCCGCTTGCCAGTAAAGTAAGTGTAAAAGGAGATGACATTGCTCCTATTTACAAATGGCTTACTTCTAAAGCACAAAATGGAGTTTTAGATGCAGAAATTAAATGGAATTTTGGAAAGTTCTTATTAGATGAAAATGGAAAATTAATACAATATTTTCCCAGTGCAGTAACACCAGATAGCGAAGAAATATTAAAATACGTAAAGTAATTAAAACAGTTAAATTTGCGAAAGAGAGAATGTATGGTACATTCTCTTTTTTTATTCATTTAGTTCAACCACTATGTTATTTTCCGATGTAATTGGGCAATCTGCTACCAAACAACACCTTGCAGAAATGGTGGAACAAAACAGGCTTAGCCATGCTTTGCTTTTTTTAGCAAAAGAAGGCTCAGGTGGGCTTCCATTGGCAATGGCTTTTGCTCAATATATTGTGAGTTTGCCAGAAGACGCTCCAATTGTAGAAGATCTCTTTGGAGGTATGACTGCTTTAGCTCCTTCTATGGGTTTTATTCATCCTAATCAAATTGCCAATCAGCCTGCTTTTTCAAGGGCAAGCCAATTGATTCATCCTGATTTACATTTTACATTTCCGGTAATCCCTAAAAAACCAACTGAAAAACCTACCAGCATAGACTATATAGAAGAATGGAGAAGTTTTATTAGTACGTATCCTTATGGCAATGTGTACGACTGGTTGCAAAGTATTGGTGCCGATAATAAACAAGGCAATATTACTGCAGAAGAATGCAATAGAATTATTAGAACATTGAACTTAAAAAGCTTTGAGAGTAAGTACAAAGTATTGTTATTATGGATGCCCGAATACTTGGGTAAGGAAGGCAATAAATTACTTAAATTAATAGAAGAACCTCCTGCAAACACCTTATTTATATTGGTTGCAGAAAATGAAGAACTTATTTTGCCAACCATCCTTAGCCGATGTCAACTGGTAAAAATAAATGCTTTGGAAGATGAAGAATTGGCTGCTGCTTTAATTGAGCGTTCACAAGTTGCACCTGATGTGGCAAAACAGATAGCCGCCATTAGTGAGGGCAATTATAGAGAAGCATTGATGCTTTTGCAACATGCAGATGAAGATTGGCATGCTTTATTGAGAGACTGGCTAAATGCTATGTTAAAAAATGGGCCCACAGCCCAGGTAAAATTTGTAGAAGATATAAGCATATTGGGCCGGGAAAAGCAAAAGCAGTTTCTCCGATACTTTAACCATTTATTAGAACAAAGTATTCGCATTAGGGTTTTAGGAGAAGATGGCGTAAAACAAGGTGTTACAGAGAAGGATTTTGCCAAAAGACTCAATAAAATAGCATCGGTAAGTGCGCAAGAAGCAATCATTGAAGAGATAGACAAAGCGGCCTATTATATAGAGCGCAATGCGAATGCTAAAATGCTATTTATGGCATTAACCATTAAACTATACCATATCATTCAGAACAAAACCCTAATTTTGAATAGCTGAAAACTTTAATATTAACCTTCTTAGTTATACGAATATATGGGATGTGGATCATGTGGAACAGGTAAACCCAACGGATGTAAAAGCAATGGTGGGTGTAGCACTGGTGGTTGTAACCGCTTAAATGTACACGATTGGCTAATGAATTTGCCCTTTAGTGACCCCGAAAGCAATTGTAAAATTGTTGAGGTAAGTTTTAAACAGGGTAGCCGAAAAGAGTTTTACCGTAATACTACTTTACAATTTTTTGAGAAAGGTGATTATGTTACCCTAGAAGGGGTAAATGGCTTTGATGTAGGCGAAGTAAGCATTACAGGAGAATTAGTACGTATTCAGATGAAGAAAAAAGGGGTGGAAGAATTTAGCCCTGAAATAAAAAAAATCATTCGAAGAAGTACAGACCGAGATATAGAGAGTTTTTTAATTAGCAAGGGAAGAGAAAAAGAAATTTTGGCAAGAAGCCGAGCAGTTTCTCGATCGCTGAATTTACAAATGAAATTAAGTGAAGTAGAAATTCAGGCAGATGGTAAAAAAGCTACTTTCTTTTATACTGCAGATGATCGGGTAGATTTTAGAGAGCTTATTAAAATTTTTGCCGGAGACTTTAAGTTTAAAGTAGAAATGCGTCAAATAGGCATCAGGCAAGAAGCTGCAAAAGTGGGTGGTATTGGAAGTTGCGGAAGAGAGCTATGTTGTAGTACCTGGCTGAATGAATTTAAAAGTGTAAATACTACTGCAGCACGTTACCAAAATTTATCTATTAATCAAACCAAGCTGAGTGGACAATGTGGACGTTTAAAATGTTGTTTAAATTATGAGTTAGATACTTATTTAGATGCATTGCAACAGTTTCCAGATTATGCAGACACGTTAGATACGGCAATGGGAACAGCTCATTTAATTAAGAAAGATATTTTTAAGAATTTAATGTGGTATATTTTACCTAACAATGCCACGCATTACCCACTTACTATTCAACGCGTAAAAGAAATTAAACGATTAAATCAGCAGGGTATAAAAGTAGATGAACTGCAAGCAGTTGAAATTGTAAGCAGCAAACTAAAAGAGGCAGAGCCTGCATTTGTAGAACTGGTGGGTCAAATAAGTTTAAAAACTTTAGAGAAAAACGATCGCAAAAAAAGAGATCAACAAAGAACTGGTGGTAACCAACAAGGGCCTAATAGAAATGATCGCGGACCACAACAAAACAGGCCACAACAAAATAGACCAGATAACAGATCAGATAATAGAGGAGATAACAGATCAGATAATCGAGGGCCACAACAAAACAGGCCGCAGCAAAATAGACCAGATAACAGAGGAGATAATAGAGGACCTCAACAAAACAGGCCGCAGCAAAATAGACCAGATAACAGAGGAGATAATAGAGGAGATAATAGAGGACCTCAACAAAACAGACCGCAGCAAAATAGACCTCAGCCGAACAGACCGCAACAGAATAGGCCTCAACAAAACAGCCCTCAACAAGGGCCTCCGCCTTCGCAACCTAGTTCACCAACATCGGGTTCACCGAACCCAAATTTAGAATCAGATTCGCCAAATAAAAATGATGCATAAAAAACGCCCCGATATTCGGGGCGTTTTTATTAAAGTTGATCCATTTCCTGTTTCACAAACTCCATCAATTTCTTAATATAGTTGGGTGTTAAATTAAATTCCAATCCTGCTGCTTTATACAATTCAGGCAAGGTTTTTGTTCCACCTAAACTAAGTGCATTCATATAATTTTGCAATGCCTGTTCTTTATTTTGCTTGTACTGCATCCAAAGACCAATAGCACCTAATTGGGCAATACCATATTCAATATAATAAAAAGGCACTTCAAATAAATGCAATTGACGCTGCCATCCAATTTCTCTATATGCATCTAACCCTGTATAATCTATGCTGGTGGTAGAAAATGCAGTAAGTATTTCCATCCATTTTGCGGTGCGTTCTTCAATAGTATGGGTAGGATTTTCGTATACCCAATGTTGAAATTGATCTATGATGGCAATCCAAGGAAAAATGGTGATAACGCGTTCTAACTGATGCTCCTTGGCTCTTTTTAAATCGGCATCATTGGTAAAGAAAGCTCCCCAATAATCCATCGAAAATAATTCCATAGACATACTGGCCACTTCTGCAATTTCCATTGGATATTCTTTAAAAGAACTTAATGGCAAAGGATGTGCAAGAAATGAATGCACGGCGTGTCCTCCTTCATGTACCATAGTAGTAACATCACTCATTTGCCCTGCTGCATTCATAAAAATAAATGGGGCCCCGCTTTCGGCTAAAGGACAATTGTATCCACCAGGTGCTTTTCCTTTTCTGCTTTCTAAATCAAAGTGATTTAACTCATTCATCTTTCTTAAACAGTTGGCAAAAAATGGATTCAATTGTTCAAAACATTGAACCGATTTTTCATATAAATCTTTTCCATCCGTAAAAGGTTTTAATGGAGTTATACCAGCGGGCTCTGCTTCTGTATCCCAAGGGCGTAAATTTTCTAGCCCAAGTTTTATTTTCTTATGCGTATAAATTTCATTTACCAATGGTAAAACATATTGCTTCACTGCTTCATGAAATTGAAAACAATCTTCTTTACTATAATCAAAACGACCAAGTTCTTTAAACTTATAATCGCGGTAATTTTCAAAACCAGCATTCAGTGCAATTTGATGACGCTTGGCAATTAAACTACTATACAATTCATGCATGGCTATTTCATCTTGCTTTCTTCGCGCTTGAATTTTCATATACACTTCCTCACGCAATGCACGATTACTACTCTCTAAAAATTTAGCCGCTTGTTGTAAGGTATATTCTGTGCCTTCTACTTCAATAGTCATTTTACCTGCAATAGCACCATATTGTTGTTGCAACACACTTAACTCGGCTTGTATGGGAATATTGGCTTCTCTAAATAAATCAATACTTTTTTTTACAGAACGCAAATAGGTATGATATAAGTTTTGATCTAATTCGGCAGTAAATGCACAATTAATTAATTTTTTATTCAACAAATCGGCATAGGGTTGCAATTTGGGTTGAATTTCCATACAGAAATAAGTAAATGCATCTTCTAAAGCTTTATCGGTAGTATCGCAGGTCATTTTAATTTGACGCCAGCAAGCATCTTCACTTACGATGGCTTCTAATTCACTCATATCTTGTAACCATTGTTCTAAATGAGCCTTACTAGCAATTTCACGCTCTGTTAAGGTTTTAAAATAAGGCTCTAAGCTTTCCCAGTTGGTAATTTTAAAATTGGCTGGTAAAAAATGTCTACTAATTTTCTCAATTGCTGCATTAGGAATCATCATCAAAAAATATTTTAAATGCAAATTTAGTGAAACGGAACGTTACAGTTGAAAGAGGATTCTTATTTTTGCTGTCCCGTGAACAATATCATTCATTTATTACCCGATCATTTAGCTAACCAAATTGCTGCAGGAGAAGTTATTCAACGTCCTGCTAGTGCAGTAAAGGAATTATTAGAAAATGCAGTGGATGCAGGTGCAACCAATATTAAACTCATTGTAAATGATGCTGGCAAGGCATTGGTTAAAGTAATAGATAATGGAAAAGGCATGAGTGAATTAGATGCTAAAATGGCATTTGAAAGACATGCAACTAGTAAAATACGCACTATAGAAGACTTATTTAGCATAAGAACCATGGGTTTTAGAGGAGAAGCACTTGCCTCTATTGCTGCTGTTGCACAAGTGGAGCTTAAAACTAAAAGAGCAGATAATGAATTAGGCACTTTTATTGAAATAGAGCATAGTAAAATTGTTAAACAAGAAGCTTGTGCTACAGAAGTGGGCACAAGCATCAGCATGAAAAATTTATTTTTTAATGTGCCTGCCCGTAGAAATTTTTTAAAGAGCAACCCTACGGAAATGAAGCAGATTGTAGAGGAATTTATTAGGGTATCTATGGCTTTCCCCGATCGTAATTTTTCACTTACCAGTAATGGCCAAGAAGTATTTCATTTAGAAACAGGCAGCAGTAAACAAAGAATTGTACAAATTTTAGGGAATAGCTACAATGCAAAACTAGTTACTGTTTTAGAAAATACTGATTATTTAAAAATAAGTGGTTTTATTGGTAAACCAGAAACAGCCAGAAAAACCAGGAGTGACCAATATTTTTTTGTAAATAACCGATATATTAAAAGTGCCTATTTAAATCATGCAGTGAATACTGCATTTGAAGGAATTATTCCAAAAGATAGTTACCCTAGTTATGTTTTGTATATAGAACTAGATCCTGCACAAATAGACATTAATGTGCATCCTACAAAACAAGAGATAAAGTTTGAGGATGAAAAAATAATTTATGCATTTGTGCAAGCTGCTATAAAACATGCGTTGGCTCAATTTAGTATTGCACCTTCCCTAGACTTTTCTTTAAACCCAACCATACAGGGTTTAGATGCAGTAAGTAAGCCATTTACAAATGATCAGCAACAAGCAGCCGTATCTTCTAGTTTATACAAAACATTTTCTCAAAAACATCAAGCACATTTAATAGAGCCCAATGAAAAAAGTAATTTAAGTAATTGGAAAGATTTTTTTAAAGCAAGTGAGGGTTCTGTTATTAAAGATGAAGGACCAAGTAGTGTTCAATTAGAAACTAGTAGCCAAAAAAATAATACATGGGAATTTAAACAATACCTTCAAATTCATAATACCTATATTGTTGTTAGTACACAAAAAGGATTTTTATTGATACATCAACAGTTGGCACATGAGCGTATATTATACGAACAGTATAGTGCAATAGCCCTTAAAATGCAGGCTTCAACACAAAAAAGTTTATTTCCTGTAACATTAGAATTAGCAACAACCGATGCAGTATTATTAACAGAACTATTACCCGAACTACAAATAATTGGATACCAAATTGAACCCTTTGGACAAAACAGTTTTGTAATTCAAGGTGTGCCAGCAGATGTAATTTCGGGAGATGAAAAACATACTATAGAAATGCTGATAGAGCAGTTTAAGCATTTTAGCACCGATATTAAATTTAGCAAAAGAGAAAAACTTATTCGTTGTATAAGCAAACAACAATCTATTAAAACAGGTAAATCATTAGAGCTTAAAGAAATGATTTTTTTGGTGGAGGCTTTATTTGCTTGCCGTACACCCAATATTAACCCTAACGGAAGCCCTACTTATATAGAATTTAAAGAAGACTATTTAGAAAGAATGTTTGGAAGATAGCTTTGCTAAAAGTTAGTATCTATCTATAATGCCAGTAAGAAATGTTTCAATAGATTTTCTAATAGTTGAAGCCGAGCTTTGGTGTGCATTTACCATCACAGAAAAAATAAGTACTTTTCCTTTATTAGTAATAAGGTATCCACTTAAGGCTACATGACTGGTAAGTGTACCAGTTTTAGCATATATTTTTCCTGCATAATTTTGATACAATCCACTCAATGTTCCATCATTTCCTGTTGGTAAAATGGTTGTAATTCTATCCCAAGAAAATTCATTTTTCATTTGAGTAAGTACCCAAACTAAATCTTGAGGAGTAATTAAATTATACCTACTAAGCCCACTACCATCAACCCATCTAGGCTTTTGGGGTAATCCAGCAAATTCTTGTTTCAATAGTGCATCAATGGCTAATCCGTCATCCATTATACCCATTTTTTCATTTCCAATCATGAGTAAAGTTTGTTCGGCAAAAAAATTATCACTTCTATGCATCATGATGGTTAACAAAGAATCTGTTGGCTGTGAATAAAACCTTTCCCAATTAGCATTTGCGTTATTTAATCCACTGGCAAAATGCAACACCCTATTTAAAGTATCTTCTAATAAATTAAGGGAAACATCTTCTATACTTTTTTTTACTGTAAAAGGAATTTCTGTATTGATAAACTTCTTATTGCTTTTCACCACTTCAAAATGGTTTTCATGAATGGATCTATTGATGGTAAAATTACCATCTGCCATACTTGAAAAAATAGTTAAAGAGTCTTTAAATGATTTGGGTATAATAGCAAGCCCATTACCCTTCCGTTCAAATTTTACCAAGTTGCCATACATTGGCATGGCTGATCTTTCTGGCATATAATCGGCATCAAAATCGTTCCAAGCCCATCCATTTCCAAATGCCGCAGCAGAATAACGAGGTGTAATAAAAGTAATATTAGGCGCATTTACTTGTAAAAAATTAAACGCCCTTTGTGAATTAAAATCGGGATGCAAAAAACTAGGATCACCAGTAAACCTTACCGCTATATTTTCGTTTTCTGATAAATATTCAAATGCAACTAAACTATCATGTAAATTTTTTAGTGCAGCATAACAAGTAAGTATTTTGGTATTACTAGCAGGAACAAAATATTTATTTTGCTGATACTGATACAGATATTTATTTTCTGCAGGATCATAAATACTAATACCCACATGTGCAGGCGCAAATTCGGGTTTATCTAATAAAGTAGCCTTAGCCGCCAATAATAATCCTTGCGGTTTTTGAACAGAACAAGCGCTTAACGCAAAAGCTAACCAAAAAAAAATGAAGATATTCTTATTCATAAAAACGCATTAACTTCTTTCAACTGCCCTAAACCATCTTTCAGGTATATCATTATTACTAGCCGTTATATAATCACGATAACTGCAAGCTACATAATTGCCATCATGCAATTGCATCCACCAACGTCCTGTTCTTTTACTTTGTAAAAATACTGTTTCTACTTCGGCAAATGCCATAGTAAATTCATTAAACTCATTTCTATTGTTTAGCTCGGCTTCTTGCTTTCCCTTTTGTATGCCATCTAAAACATACCAAAGCATGTGGGCCTGTTGTATGGCAGTAATATCGTGTTCATCTTGATCGGCTATATATCCATATAATCCAATTGAATTACAGGTTTTACTCATACCTGCGTATTGCATTAAAGTGCAGGCTTCTTCCCCATTAAAACCATTGGGTGTAATTCTATTGGCTGGTGCATGCGCATATTGAATTGCAGAAATATCAAAACTAAAAAGTTCACTATTCCTAATTGCAGGTTCCATTTCCTCTATACATTCCTTTACTTTTCCTACTCTAAAACAATCAAAGCCCAGTTTATCTATAGTTTCTAACATTTGAGGATTCATGTAATAACTTTGAAAACCAATATGGGTTGAATGCCTAAGAAAATTGGGAATGCCCGTAAACATGTCTACCAAAAATTGATCAGCAGGAAGAACACTATCTAAGTCTAAATCTATTTTAGCATCTACCACTACTGCATCTATAATATTGTTTAGCGCGCTATAAGCTAAGTATTGAGGTGTTGTAATATCATGTGATCCACCTAAGATCAATACTTTTTTTCCCATTTTTATTAATGTTTCTACAACTATTTTTACAGCAGCATAACTGTCTTGAACAGTTGCCCCTGTTTTAATATTACCCAAATCGGCAATAGAAACATCGGTATGCCAGTAGTATAAACTATATAATGCTTCCCGAACTTTATCTGGTGCACTTGTATTAGTAAATTGCAACCCCATTCCACGCATTTCACCACAGCCAACAATTACCAAATCGGCTGTTAAAAAATCGGGTAATTCATTTTCGTAAAAGGATACATGTTTACCCAATTGAGTGTCTTTAAATCCCTCATCATGAGAGAGCATGGCCACATTAAGGGGTTCTAAAAAATCGAGCAGCGTTTGTAAAAACATAGGGTAGTATTTGCATGAAGATTAACGCAAAAATTACCCCAATATTGTTTTTAAGAAGTGTATTTGTAGCCCATACCACGAACAGAATGAAAATATCGAGGGTTACGACTATCTTCTTCAAAGTACTTTCTAAAATTGAGAATAAAGTTATCTATGGTACGCGTTGTAGGATACACATTGTATCCCCATACAACTTGTAAAATTTTTTCGCGCGTTACTACTTCCCCCTTATTTTCTATAAGAAGTTTTAATAATAACGCTTCCTTTTTACTCAGTGGAATGGAAATGCCATTATACGTTATTGCTTCCAATGCTTTAAAATCTAACTGGTTATTGCCAAATTGGTAATGATCCCCGATTGATTCCTTTACTTGAATACGCTTATTTTTTTCAATGAGTTTGGATACCCTAATTAAGAGCTCTTCTAAATTAAAAGGTTTGGTTAAATAATCATCAGCTCCTTTTTTTAAACCCAATACTTTATCGGCAGGGGCATTTTTGGCACTTAACATTAAAATAGGTACTTCATTGTTATGCACCCTAACATTTTCGGTAATACTAATACCATCTAAATTAGGCAACATAATATCCATGATAATTAAATCGAAATAAGCAGATTCAATCTTTTTGATGGCTTCATCCCCATCAAATGCCGAAGTAACTTCGTAGCCCTCCATCTCTAAATTAAGTTTTAAAGCTTCATGAAGATTTTGTTCATCTTCTACCAGCAATATATTGGGCTTATTATGGGGCATATTATGCATTAAATAGTACGGTAAAGTTACTACCCTTGGGTTGATTGTTTGTTACAAAAATAATGGCATGATGAGAATCGCAAATTCTTTTACATAAATAGAGACCCAGCCCAGTGCCTTGTGCTTTTCTAGTATTTTCATTACCTACTCTATAAAATTTATCAAATACTTTTTTCTTCTCCGAATCGGCAACACCAGCACCTTCATCAATCACTTCTAACCGAATTGTATCAGCAGATTTACTTAATGTTATTTGTATGGGGGAGGTTTGGGGAGCATATTTTATGGCATTCTCTAATAGATTACTCAATAACATTTGCAAAAGGAAAGCATCTCCATGTATGAAAATATTTTCTGTAATAAGGTCAGTGAAAATTCTGCCTGGGTACCTATTTTTACAATCATCCACAGCCGATTCTACCAAATCGGTAAGATCTATTTGCAACATAGTAGAAGCATACTTACCCGCGTCTAATTGAGAAGTAAAAAGAATATTATTACACAATGTATTTAAGCGGTTGGCTTCTTGTAAAGTATTGCTAATTAATTTTTGTTGTTTTTCTTCATCTAACCTGCGCTTTTGCAAGGTTTCTAAATTCAATTGAGTTACTGCAATAGGTGTTTTTAATTCGTGTGTAATGGCCATCATAAAATTCTGCTGCTGCTCCGAAAGCCTTAATTGACGGCGTGTTGCGCGAAATACAAAAATTGCACCAACCAATATTAATGCTAAAAAAGTAGTACCCTCTCCTATATACTGAGCCGTTTTTCTTTTATTAGCATCTTCAATGGTATTCATTTTAGAGGCAAATAAAGGATCAGTAGAAATTATTTCATTCCTTTTAATTTCACTAATAATATTATTTTGTTTTTCCAATGCAATAAACCACCAAGCCAATGCAGCAAGCATGTACAATAACATTACCCAATAGGCAATAGTAACTGTTACCAGTTTTTTTTGTTTTAATGCACTCATGGTTTTACTTTTTCAACCCGAATGCCTGCATTCAGCACAGCAGGAAGAGGATCTTCGCGCATGATTTGTTTTAGGGTAAAAATATAATTCCCTTTTTTTAACTTTTGTGCAGTACGGGTAAGCCTTATGCGATGATCAATAATATCATCCATACCAGTACCTAACCAACCTGTTTTATTATTGGCCAATACCAAATTTACTTGCTGTGATTTAGAAGAATCCTTTGGTGCTTGAGTTGTAATGTTTAACCAAATATTGTTATAACGGTAAGCATCTTCGTGTCTAAACACGGCATAAATATGGTAGAGAGATTGGGTATCGGAAATAGTAAAAGTAAAAGAAGGTTGCTGTTTGCTACTCCATTGATGATTTGAGAAAAAATAGCTTTGCTCAAAAACGCCAATAGAATTACATGATACTAAGACTACCATGGAAAGGAACAATACCCCAAATTTTTTCACTGCTGCTATTTTAAACGAAGATAGTAAGATTGCGTGTTTTTACAGAACGTTTAATATTTGCTCTTTAGCCTTCTCTAACTCATCTTTCATTAAAATAACTGCTTTTTGAATGGAAGCGTCGTAAGCCTTAGAACCAGTGGTATTAATTTCTCTTCCAAACTCCTGCAAAATAAAAGAGAGTTTTTTGCCTTTGGCTGTTTCTTTTTCTTGTAGAATAGATCTAAAATAGGCACAGTGATTATTTAAGCGAACCTGCTCTTCACTAATATCTATTTTTTCTATATAAAAAATAAGTTCTTGTTCTAAGCGATTTGGATCGTAATTTTCCTTACCCACATGTTCTTCTAATAATTTCTTTAATCCCTCTTTAATTTTAGTTCTACGAAGTGGTTCTAATTCGGCAACCATTTTTTGCTGGGTTTCTATATTAACCAATCTAAGCAATAAGTCTTTTTCAATAGAGCGGCCTTCATTTTCACGGTGCTTATTCAGCAAGGCAATAGCTTCTTTAATTAATAAATTCACTTTGTTCCATTCATCTGTACTAAGCATTTCGGTAGAAGGAGTAATTACTTCGGGTAGTTTAAGAATAGTGCTTAGAATATCACCCGTTGCTAAATTTAATTCCTTTGCCAAAGCGGCAACTGGTTGATAATAGGCTTTTGCTAAATCGGTATTAATGGTAACAGGTTTACTAGAACCATTTAGTTTGATGGTAATATTGCATTCTACGCTACCTCTTTGTAAGCCCTCGCTTAACGTATTGCGTACTTCAAATTCATAGGGCTTTAACAAGGAAGGCATATTTAATCGAAGATCAAATTGTTTACCATTAAGCGACTTAATTTCTACCATAAAATTCTTATCCTCAATTACCTGTTCTGCCCTACCATAACCCGTCATTGAATGTAGCATACTGTTCGTGTTTTCGTAAAAGTAATGGAACAAAAGGAGATTTACTAAAAATCAATACCAACCCATTTCCGTTTGTTCTTTTCGTATTTATCGTAATTAAATTGATATAATTTTCCGGGGCGATGAGAAACATCTTGCTCCATTTCGTTGGTATCTATTAATAAATCCATAGAGGCAAATTTTTTTCTAAAATTTCTTCTATCTAAGGTAATCCCTAAAATGGCTTCATATAAGTTTTGCAATTCTCTTAAAGAAAATTTATCGGGGAGTAAATTAAAACCCAATGGATGTTCTTGAATTTTTTTCTGTAACCATTGATAACAACTATCCACAATTTCTTTGTGGTCAAATGCCATTTCTTTAATAGAAGATAAGCTAATCCAGCTTAATTCATTATCGTGAATATTTAAGGCATGGTGTTGAATATTTAATAAGGAACAATAAGCCAAGGTAATTACCCTACCACCTGGGTGCCTGCTAGGAGAACCAAAAGCCCTAACCTGTTCTAGAAATATATTGCTCATACCTGTACGCTCTTTTAACACCCTATAAGCCGCATCATCCAGTTCCTCATTGTTACGAATAATATCACCCAACAAAGAAAGCTTCCCCTCAAAAAGGGCAAGATCACTTTTGATTAATAAAATTTTTAGCTTGTTCTCTTCAAAACCAAAAATTACACAGTCTACGGTGAGGGGTACTTTTGGATAGGATTGAACTAAGGAAACAGCATCGGGTATCAACTTACGAGGAAGATCTTCCATTACAGGGAATTTATTCATATAGTGCGCGTTAGCATATAGGGTTGCCCCCTTTACAATCGGATGCCAATATACAAAGATTGGATTTATCTTTATCATCCCAAGAAATAAATATGTACTCAAATCAACAGATACAAGCCTTACAGGAACAAACAAATAGCTTATTAAAAAATAGCAGGTTAGATAAGGCTGAAACAAGCATTCAACAATTAAAAGAAGTACTACGATTGCATGAATATCGGTATTATGTATTGAGTAATCCATTAATAGCAGATGTAGAATACGATCAGTTATACCATTTATTGGTTAGTTTAGAACAAGCCAACCCCAGCTTGATAACCACAGATTCACCCACACAACGAGTGGGCAATAGCCTTAATAAAAGTTTTGTAACTGTACCACACTTGGTACCCATGCTAAGTTTAGATAATAGTTATAATGCAGCAGATTTAGTAGACTTTGATAGAAAAGCAAGGGATATTGCAGGGATAGAAACTATTGAATATTGTGTAGAGCCCAAGTTTGATGGAGCCAGTATTTCATTGATATACGAACATGATTTATTGGTAAGAGGCATCACCCGAGGTGATGGAGTGGCAGGAGAAGACATCACACAAAACATTCGGCAAATACGTTCAATCCCTTTATCAGCGCCATTTTTAGCCAAGGGGATAGAACAAATAGAAATAAGAGGAGAAATTATTTTAGGAAAAGAATCCTTTTCAAATTATAATAAAAAATTAATAGAACAGGGCCAATCTCCTTTGGCTAATCCAAGAAATGCAGCATCGGGAAGTTTGCGCATGAAAGATCCCAGGGAAGTAGCCGCAAGAAATTTAGATGCATTTTTATACCATGTAAGCTATTATATACCCACACAAAATGGAGCATCCATAACCGAGCAGTTAAAAAGTCATGAAGGATCATTAGAATTACTTTGGGAAATGGGATTTAGAAGCCCAAAAGAAGAGAAAAAAGTAGTACAAGGAATTGATGCAGTCATTAACTACTGTTTGGCATTTGAAGCCAAGCGAGATGAATTGCCTTATGAAATAGATGGGATGGTTGTAAAAGTAAATTCTATTGCATTACAAGAAATATTGGGGATGACATCACATCATCCCAGGTGGGCCATTGCTTTTAAATTTAAAGCAAGGCAGGCCACTACAACCCTTATTGGTATTGATTTTCAGGTTGGCAGAACAGGAGCAGTAACCCCAGTAGCCAAGCTAAGCCCCGTATTTTTAGGAGGGGTAACAGTAGGGAGTATTTCGGTACACAATGAAGAATATATAGCTCAGAAAGATTTGAAAATTGGAGATACCGTGTTAATAGAACGAGCAGGCGATGTGATA
This sequence comes from Sediminibacterium sp., assembly GCA_036170555.1. Taxonomy (GTDB): domain Bacteria; phylum Bacteroidota; class Bacteroidia; order Chitinophagales; family Chitinophagaceae; genus Sediminibacterium. The sequence goes on from JAVHPL010000138.1 coordinate 28,986, forward strand.
CCTCAAATAGTAAAAGCCTTACCTGAATTACGCAAAGGCATAGAAGAAACCATCCTATTTCCTACCAATTGCCCTGTATGTAAAAGTGTATTATTTAAAGAAGAAGGGGAAGCTGTATGGCGATGTATTAACATAGAATGTGAGGCACAGGTAATGGAACGCATGATACATTTTGTAAGCAAGGATGCCATGGATATTAAAAGTTTTGGAGAAGCCAATGTGCGCAAGTTTTATGAAATGGGCTTATTGAAAGATATACCAAGTATATATACATTAGATTATGGTAAGATTGCTACATTAGAAGGATTTGGAAAAAAATCATTAGATAATTTAACTACCGCCATAGAAGCTAGCAAGCAACAACCTTTATATAGGCTTATATATGCATTGGGTATAAGATTTGTAGGAGAAACCACCGCAAAAACATTGGCCAATTCGGTAAATCATTTATTAGACTTTGAACAAAAAACCGAAGAAGAACTTTTACAATTAGAAGATGTGGGCACAAAAGTAGCCAAGAGCGTTACAGGATTTTTTACTAATCCTAGTAATATAGATATGCTAAAACAGCTAGAGGCACTGGGCTTGCAGTTAATTAATGTAAAAAGAGAAACTGCCAAAGGAGGTTCATTAACCGGGCAAAGTTTTTTATTTACCGGCACATTAAGTAAATTAAAAAGAGCAACAGCAGAAGCCATGGCCGAAGCACAGGGAGGAATTATTGTAGGAGGGGTTAGCAGTAAACTACATTATTTGGTGGTAGGAGAAGATGCAGGTAGTAAGTTAGAGAAAGCCAAAAAAATTAATACAATAAAAATTATAACCGAAGACGAATTCATACAATTATTGGGAGGTTAAAATAAAATAAGATGCTTCAAGAAACAACACTGAAATTTTTAAAAGATTTAAAGAAGAACAATAGCAAGGAATGGTTCGATGTAAACAGACCTAGATATGAAATGGCCAAAGCTGATTTTGCTGGTTTGGTAACCGAAGTAATTAAATGCCATAGTAAAAAAGATATAGACCTTGCAACCCTCACTGCAAAAGACTGTATGTTTAGAATTAACCGAGATGTACGCTTTAGCAAAAACAAAGCACCGTATAAAACCAATATGGGAGCCTATTTTGTAAAGGGAGGGAAAAAATCTATTTTAAGCGGATATTATTTTCACTGCGAGCCAGGAGGAAATAGTTTTGTAGGGGGAGGATTATATAGTGCCGAGCCCGATAAAATTAAAAAAATAAGGCAGGAGATAGATTATAATTGGGAGGAGTTTAAAAAAATATTGACCAATAAAAAATTTAAGCAGGTATTTGGCGATTTATCTAAGGAAAAAGGAATGAGTTTGGTAAGAGAACCCAAGGGCTATGAAAAAGATAATCCAGCGATAGATTATATTAAACTAAAAAGTTGGATTGCCACCATACCCCTTACCGATGTGGAACTAACGCATAAAGATTTAGT
>JAVHPL010000138.1:30553-36683 GCA_036170555.1 Sediminibacterium sp.
TGGGTAATATTTAATGCAGAACTACTGTTAAAAAATAAATTAGTATGTACAGGAACTACTGGGGGATTAATTGAGAAAGCATTGGAAACCTATGTAGGAACTGGATTTGAAAGCAATGTAACCAAAATGTTATCTGGGCCAATGGGCGGAGATGCACAGATAGCCGCCATGGTTGTAGAAGGAAAAATAGACCTCTGCATTTTTTTAATAGACGATTTAACAGCCAACCCACATGAAGCAGATATTCAGATGTTATTGAGGCAGTGCAGATTACACAATATACCTGTTGCCTGCAATAGACATTCTGCCGATTTAATGCTCACTTCTAGTTTATGGGGAACCCGCTATGCACCTTCGGACCCTACGTATAATAAGTTTAAGCGGTAGGTTTTGTACAGTCTTTTAAAATTTTACTCCCAAAATTTGCAGGATTAAAGATTTGTAGTAATTTACTGTTCCCCCTTTGTCTCCCCCCCAGAGATTGCTGAAATAATTATTAAGGTAAGAACAAAAAAATGCCCCCGTTAAAGTCGAGGGCGAACTTAATGTTTTCACATCGGAATAATCCTTATTGTGATTTGCTTCAATGTGAAGTTAATAAAAAAGTTTAACTATGAAAAAAATTTTAGGAATTGACCTAGGAACAACTTCAATTGGTTGGGCATTTGTAAATGAAGCAGAAAATGAAAATGAAGTAAGTTCAATAAAAAGGTTGGGGGTAAGAGTAAATCCGTTAAGCTCTGATGAGCAAACCGATTTTGAAAAAGGTAAGAGCATTACTTTAAACTCACAAAGAACTTTAAAGCGAGGTGCGAGAAGAAATCTAGCTAGATATAAATTAAGAAGAAATAACCTAGTTGAAATTCTATTAAAAAATAATATTATAGAAAACGAAACAATACTTGCAGAAGTAGATAAACAATCTACATATTCTACTTATGAACTGAGAGCCAAATGCGCCGTTGAAAAAATAAAAAAAATAGAATTTGCACGTGTATTATTAATGATTAATAAAAAAAGAGGATATAAAAGTAGTAGAAAAGCAAAAAATGATGAAGAAGGTCAAATAATAGACGGAATGTCAGTAGCCAAAAAAATTTACGATGAGAATATAAGTCCAGGAGAACTTTGCTTCCAAATACTAAAAACTGGGAAAACGCACTTGCCTGATTTTTATCGAAGCGATTTAAAAGCAGAATTAGAAAGGATTTGGGAGTTTCAAATGCAATTTCATTCTGAATTTTTAACAGAAGAATTAAAAAAAGCTATTGAAGGTCAAGGAAAAGAAAATACGAGAAAAAGAATACTAGCAATTGCTAAAATTTATACTGCAGAAAATAAGGGAGCGGAAAGGAAGATAAAGGCATACGAATGGAGATCAGATGCTTTAAAAAAGGAAATTTCAGCAGAAGAATTAGCATTTGTAATAACTGAAATAAACAATAACATAAATAGTTCGAGTGGTTATTTAGGGGAAATAAGTGACAGAAGTAAGGAATTATATTTCAATAAAGAAACAATAGGCCAATATTTATTTAAAAAAATAAAAAATAAAAATTTTAGTGTAAAAGGAAAAGTATTCTATAGACAAGATTATTTGGATGAGTTTGAAAATATATGGGAAACTCAGGCAAAATATTATTCAGAATTAAATACAGAACTTAAAAAAGAAATAAGAGATGTAATAATTTTTTATCAGAGAAAATTAAAATCACAAAAAGGATTAATCAATACTTGCGAATTTGAAAACAAAAAAATTGTGATTACAATTGATGGTGCAAAAAAAGAAAAAATTATTGGACATAAAGTAGCCCCAAAATCATCTCCATTATTTCAAGAATTTAAGATTTGGCAAATTTTGAACAATATAGAAGCAACAAATAGGAAAACAAAAGAAAAAAAGATATTAGATCTTTATTCGAAAGAAATTCTATTTTCCGAGTTGAATATTAGAGGAAATTTAAAAAAAGAAGTGATTTTACAATTACTTGGTCATTCAATTAAAGAGTGGGATTTGAATTATTCTGAAGTAGAGGGAAATCAAACAAATAAAAACTTTTATGAAGCATTTGAAAAAATGATACAGGTAGAGGGTACTGAAGAAATTGACTTTTCTAAACATTCTATTATAGAAATTAATGAAATATTAAATGTTTTTTTTACATCACTTAATATAGATTGTTCCATTCTGGATTTTGATTCTCAATTAGAAGGTAAAAACTTTGAAAAACAGAATTCATATCAATTATGGCATTTAATATATTCCTATGAAGATGATAATTCTAATTCTGGTAAAGAAAAATTATACAGCTTACTTAAGAATAAATTTGGCTTTAAAAGAGAATTTGCCCAAATTTTATCAAACATAAGTTTGATACAAGATTATGGGAATTTAAGTAGCAAAGCTATTAGAAAGATAATTCCTTATATCAAAGAAAATAAATATAGTGAAGCTTGTAAACTAGCAGGATACAATCATTCATCATCAATTACAAAAGAAGAGAATGATAAAAGAGAATTAAAAGAAAAGTTAGAAATATTACCTAAAAATAGTTTACGAAATCCAATTGTAGAAAAGATATTAAATCAAATGATAAATGTTATCAATGCAATAATTTCAGATCCTGATTTAGGTAAACCAGACGAAATAAGAATTGAATTAGCTAGAGAATTAAAGAAAAGTGCAAAAGAAAGAGCTGAATTGACTTCTTCAATAAATGAAGCAAAAATTAATCATGAAAAGATTATCAAAGAATTACAAATCAATGATGGAATAAAAAATCCTACAAGAAATGATATAATAAGATACAAGCTATATCAAGAACTAAAAGGAAATGGGTATAAAACATTATATTCTGATACATATATACCTAGAGAAAAACTTTTTTCAAAAGAATTTGATATTGAACACATCATACCAAAATCGAGATTATTTGATGATAGTTTTTCTAATAAGACTCTAGCCCCAAGGCAAGAAAATATTAATAAAAAAGATGAAACTGCTTTAGATTTTGTTACTAATAGTTTAGGATCAGATGCATTAAATGCATATTTGGCAAGAATAGATATGATGTTTAACCTTAAAGAAGGAAATATAAGTAAATCAAAATACAAAAAGCTCCTCTTAAAAGGAAATGAAATTGGTGAGGGTTTTATAGAGAGAGACTTAAGAGATAGTCAATACATTACAAAAAAAGCAAAGGAAATATTATTTAATATAAGTAAAAATGTAATTTCAACAACAGGTAGTATAACTGATAAATTAAGAGAAGATTGGGATCTAATTAATGTTATGCAGGAATTAAATTTTGCAAAGTATAAAAAACTTGGATTAACAGAAATAATTGAAAAAAAAGATGGCAATACTAAAGAGCGTATAATAGACTGGACAAAAAGAAATGACCATAGGCACCATGCTATGGACGCACTAACCATATCATTTACAAAAAGAAGTTTTATACAATATCTAAACAATTTAAATGCAAGGAACGATAAGTCATCAAGTATTTATGGTATAGAGCAAAAAGAAACTACTAAACTCCAAAATGGAAAGAGATTATTCCATCAGCCATTCCCAAATTTTAGAGATGAGGCTAAAAAGCAACTTGAGAATATTTTAGTTTCTTTTAAAGCAAAAAATAAAGTTGTTACAAAAAATAAAAATAAGATCAAAAACAAAACAGGGAAATATACTAAAATTGAACTAACGCCAAGAGGGCAACTACATAAAGATACAGTATATGGAAAAATAAAGCAATATTCTACAAGACTAGAAAAAATTGGACCAAACTTTGACGAACCCTTAATTTTAAAAGTTGCAATACCTTCAGAAAAAAACGCATTATTAAATCGTTTAAGGGTAAATAATAATGACCCAAAACTTGCATTTTCAGGGAAAAATAGCATAAAGAAAAACCCAATTTACTTAGATATAGATAATACTATTTTAATAAATGAAAAAGTTAAAATAGTAGATTTTACCGATACTTATACCATTAGAAAAGAGGTAACACCTGATTTAAAAATTGAAAAAGTTATTGATAAAAGAGTAAAGCAAATATTAGAGAAAAGACTAGAATTATTTGAAAATGATCCTAAAAAAGCTTTTTCTAATTTAGAAAAAAACCCTATTTGGCTTAATCAGAATAATGGAGTAAGAATTAAACGAGTAAAAATAAGTGGAATTAGTAATGCAGTATCATTGCACCACAAAAAAGATCATTTAGGAAATGAGATTTTAGATTTAAATGGATATAAAATACCAGTAGACTTTGTTAGTACAGGAAATAACCATCACGTAGCAATTTATAGAGATAAAAATGGCGACCTACAAGAAAATGTAATCTCTTTTTATGAAGCAGTAGAAAGAGTAAATCAAAATCTTACAATTATTAATAAAAATTATAACCAAGATTTAGGTTGGCAGTTTTTATTTTCAATGAAACAAAACGAATATTTTGTATTTCCAAGTGAACATTTTGACCCTAAAGAGATTGATTTACTAAACCCTTTGAACTACAATTTAATTAGCAAAAATTTATTTAGAGTTCAAAAAATTGCAACAAAAAATTATATGTTTAGACATCATTTAGAAACCGATGTTGAAGAAAAAAAACAGCTTGTTAATATTGCGTATATCAATATTAGAAGTTGCAATCCATTAATTAATATTGTAAAAGTCAGAATTAACCATATTGGTCAAATTGTCAAAGTTGGCGAATATTAGAATATGATCAAACGTACCCTATATTTTGGCAACCCTGCTTATTTAAAAACCATAAATGAGCAGCTTGTTTTTGAAAGCCCAGATACAGGGGAAACAAAACAAGTGCCAATTGAAGATATTGGAGTACTTATTCTAGATCATCAACAGATTACAATAACCCAGGCATTGATGGCTAAATTATTAACTAATAATATTGCGTTTATTACTTGTGATCATACCCATCACCCAACTGGATTATTACTAAACTTAGATGGTAACAATTTACAGAGTGCTAAATTTTCCGCACAAATAGAAGCAACAAACCCTTTAAAGAAGCAACTATGGCAACAAACTATTACAGCAAAAATTAATAATCAAGCTACCCTCTTAAATTGGCAAAAAGTACCCGTAAATAACATGAAGAACTGGGCAAATGAGGTAAAGAGTGGTGATGCAGATAATCATGAAGCCATGGCAGCAGCCTATTATTGGAAAAATCTCTTCCGTTTCACGGCACTATCAGAAGATGATGGCAAAACAACCAGTTTTAAAAGAGAAAGATTTGGTGAACCCCCAAACAACATTCTCAACTACGGATACGCTATTTTAAGAGCTATAGTGGCTAGGAGCCTAGTAGCAAGTGGCCTCTTACCAACTTTGGGTATTTTTCATAAAAATCAATATAATGCTTATTGCCTTGCAGATGATATTATGGAACCATATAGACCATTTGTAGATAGAATTGTGCTAGATATAGTAAAAATGAATGGTAAGTTTCTAGAATTAGGCACAACTATGAAAAAAACACTGCTAACCATTCCCACAATAGACGTTCAAATAAAAGGAGAAAAAAGCCCATTAATGGTAGCAGTACAAAAAACAACTGCCAGTCTTAGTAGGTGTTATGAAGGAAAACTTAGGAAAATAGACTTCCCATTGTTTGTTTTACCATGAATAGAAACTATCATACCCGATTAAACGCATATCGTATTATGTGGGTACTTGTATTATTTGATTTACCAACCGAAACTAAAAAAGAACGAAAGGCTGCATCAGGTTTTCGTAAAAAACTATTAACAGATGGTTTTCAAATGTTTCAATTCAGTATTTATATGCGCCACTGCCCTAGTAGGGAAAATGCAGATGTTCATATAAAAAGAGTGAAAGGCTTCTTGCCAGCAAAAGGACATGTGGGAATATTCCAATTTACTGACAAACAGTTTGGAATGGTAGAGCTTTTCTATGGAAAAGACCCTCAAAATGCCAAAAGTCCGGTTCAGCAACTAGAAATGTTTTAAAATAGAAAATAGGATTAAGAAAATGGATATACAAACCACTTTTTTAATCCTATTTTTAGCTCCAAACACAACCCCAATAAGGCTTTTAGCAAATCGTGTTGTGTAAGAACTAAGGTACCAAATAAAT
>JAVHPL010000139.1:0-11181 GCA_036170555.1 Sediminibacterium sp.
GGATTTTTGTGGAAAGTGCCCGAGGTATTGGTGGCAGCCTACCCACAGCGGATAGTGAATATTCACCCTGCTCTATTGCCCAAATATGGCGGCAAGGGTATGTATGGAGATAAAGTGCATGCAGCAGTGATAGCAGCTGGCGAAGCCGAAAGTGGAATTACCATACATTATGTAAATGAGCACTATGATGAGGGCAATATCATTTTCCAAGCTACTTGCCCTGTGGAGGTTGGAGATACCCCTTCGGATTTAGCTACCAAGATTCATGCGTTGGAGCATGCGCATTTTGCGAGGGTTGTGGAGGGGGTGTTAAGCTAATGCAGAACTGTTATAATTCCAAAGTTTAGTGTAATGCCCATTATTTAGCAATAGTTCATTATGTGATCCTTGTTCTACCAAAGCACCATTATGAAGCACTAATATTTTATCACAATGTTTAATTGTTGAGAGTCTGTGAGCTATGATAATAATGGTTTTCCCCTGAGATTTAAACCAATTTAATGTATCCAATACTTTTTGTTCGCTTGTAGGATCAAGACTACTAGTTGCTTCATCAAGAATGAGGATTTCAGGATTTCGATATAATGCTCTTGCGATTGCTAGCCGTTGTCTTTGACCGCCAGATAAGTTTATACCTTGTTCATGTAAAATACTATTATAGCCTTCTGGTAGTTTTTCTATAAAATCGCTAACGCCAAGCAACTGGCAAAAAAATATTATACGCCTTAAATCGGGTTCATAGTCACCGATAGCAATATTATCAATTATAGTACCTGCAAAAAGATCTATTTTTTGTGGGACTACAGAAACAACTTTTCTTAAACTTAAATTATCAACATGACGAATATCAATGCCGCCAATAGTTATAATTCCATCATTTAGTGGATACAAATTTTGAATCAAAGAAAGTAGTGTAGACTTGCCACTACCACTTTCTCCTACAATAGCAGTTGATACCCCTTTTTTTATTACTAAATTTAATTTTTCGAACACTTTTGTTCTTGAACCATAGCGAAAAGAAATATTCAAAAATTGAATATCGCCAATATTTTCCTTTGATAATATTATTGAGTTACTTAAAGTAGGTTCTTTTTCTAAATCAATAATCTCGAATAATCGATCAGATGCAATCATAGCTTCCTGAAGCATTTTGTTAGCCGAAATAAGTGACGCGACAGGACTAGTAAAGTAACCTATTAATGCATAAAAAGACAGAAGTTCTCCAGGGCTTAATTCATGTTGAATAACAAAATAGCTTCCAATCCATAACAATAGAACAGTAACAAGCTTTGTTGCAAAATCTGTAGTGTTATTTATGTATATTCCATACAAGCTACTTGAATAAATAGATTTCATCAATCGAATAAACTTATTCTCCATTTTTATCCCAGTAAAATCTTCAAGACCAAATCTTTTTATAGTAGCAGCTGAATCTATACTTTCAACCAATTGCGTTTCCAATTCTGCAGACTCCTCCATCAATTTTCTCTGCCATCTTTTATTAATACTATTACTTATAAAATACAACAAAGCATATATAGGAATAATAATCAAAATAATTACTGCTAATTTCCAATAGTAAAAGAAAAACATGGATACTGAAAATAGAATTATGAAAAAATTTACAACAAGACTTAGTGCAACATCATTAATAAATAATCTGATTTTTACCGCATCGTTAATTCTGCTTAGTAATTCCCCCGTTCTCATTGTATCGAAGAAACTCTGAGGCAAAGCAAGTAGATGCCTATAATAACCAAGTATCAGTCGAATATCAATTTGTTGACCAGTTTGCAGACCGAGTATTGACTTATTATTAGCAATAATAAATTGAAAAAAAAGTATAACAATCATCCCAATACTTAACAACCGTAAAAGAGGAATATCACCATCAACTAAAATTATGTCAATTAATTTTTGGACATACAATGAGAGTGACAATCCAAGTAGTGTATAAAGTATTGCTCCTAACAATGCTTGAAATAAAATATTCTTATGTGGCTTAATTAAGTACCAAAATCGATTAAGATTCGTAACCTTTTTAGAACTAGCAATAAAATTATTACTAGGTATAAGTAAGATTAAGACACCAGTCCATTCATCCAGAAAAAGATTAAGTTTTTTTTTATGTATTTTTCCATCAGCGGGATCCATCAACCATATGTTCCTTTTTGTAAGCTTATAAATAACCACAAAATGTTGTAACCCGTTTTTAAGAGAAAGATGTGCAATAGTTGGTATTGGAATTTTTTGAAGCCCTTCAACATCTCCTCTTGCACTTTTAGCTCTGAATCCAAATTTTTCTGCAGATTCTACCATTCCCAAGACATTGGTTCCAAGCCTGTCGGTTCCTGCACTTAGCCTAATTGTACTTACTGGTATATATAATCTGTAGAAAGCTGCAACAGAAGCCAAACAAGTGGCTCCGCAATCTGTAACATCTCTTTGACGAATTTTAATTGCTTTACGAAACATATATTTTATTAGTTCACATTAGGTAAAATCCAATTTTCAACCGAATCAAATAATAGTTGCCAAAGAGAACGTTTAGTAATCAATAATCTAGCTTTAAATGTTAAGCCTTTTTTTAAAATCCCAACAAATCCATTTTTTAAAGAAAGCTTAGTATTATTAAATGAACATTTGATTTTATAAACAGGCCTATTATCAATTAAAGTAAAATCATTATCAATCGACAGAAGTTTACCACTAACTGTCCCAAAATAATTGTAATCAAAAGCATCAATCTGAAAAACAACTACTTGCCCAAGTCGTAACATTCCTACATCTGATACAGGAATGTAACATTCACCTAGAATATCCACTTCTGGAGAAATAATACATACAGTTTCACCACTAGAAGCTACACTTCCAACATATTTTGATCCTATTTTCTGAATAATCCCACTAATTGGGGCGAAAACTTTTTTCTGTTTTAATTCTTCGTCATTAAGGATTTGTTGAGATTGAGAAACCTCAAGTTGCAATGAATATTTATAAATGTCTTGTTGCCAAACTGACTGCTGATCATTAATAAATGTCATATATCCTGCAAAAAAATTATCCGATTCGAGCTTTTTATCATCAAACTCTTTTCTAGAAATGACTTTTTCGCTAAATAAAATACTATCAGTTCTCCATTCAGATTTCGCTTTATTAATATTTGACTGATGAATTTTAATTTGTTGTAGATGTCGACTTAATTGATCTTTATAAAGTGATGATTTTAACTTGTTAAGCAATTCTAATGACAATGAATCATTATTTGTTAACATTTTAAGATCGTGGATATATTCGCTGCAACGAATCTGATCATTATAACTCAATTTATTTCTTGATAAAATTTGCTGATCAGTCAACTCGATTAACAGTTTACCAGCTTGAACAAATTCACCCTCTTGAAAGTTAATTGTCTTAATTATACCTGTAGCAGACATTTTAACTTCAGTCCTTTCATTAATTGGTCTAATGATACCATTTGCCCTTACTGAAACATTTATTTTAACAAAAGGCAAGGCAGTAATGACAGATATGCAGATAAACAATATGGTAAAGTATAAGACATTGTTGTTTCTATGCCTTATAAAAGTCATTTGCTGAACCTTTGGCAAATTTTTGAAATCCATGTATTAGTTAAAAAGATGATTAACTGTAACTGCAAATAAATTATACGTTGAATGAGTAAAGGATACTAACAAAATTGCTTTATTACTATTTTTACGCATAGTCAAATAAAGAATCCCAAAAATTAGACCCGAAATAAATGTTTTTGCAACATAAAATATAGAATAAGTATGAGCTAATCCAAAAAAGGTTGCTGATATAATTAAAGCTAGAAATAAATTCTCATTACTATATTTTAATACATTTATTATGATGAGATACTGAATTAAATAAGTTTCAATTAATGGGGCAAATAAAACTACCACAAATAGTTCTTCATATATATTTTCAAATTCACTCCCTTTAACATCAGGAAATAAAAAAGCGAAAATATATGAATTAATAATTTCTAAAAGAAGGAAAATAATTCCTAATCTAATAGGATTAATTTTTTCAAGTCTACTAATAAATTTATTTATTATAAGCATATACTCAAAATATAAAATTGATAACCCATTTTAATATTGAAATAAGAATAAAGAAAATAATTGCCCATTGAAAAGTACTCAAGTCTTTAATTTTATTCATATCTTAATATTTAAGAACAAGGACTATTACTAGCCCTTGTTGCTTGATTTATTTTTTTAAATTTGCTGGCAATGAATGCTGGTATTGTATAGCTCCCTTACTGAACTCCCAAATACATCGTATGGTTCTACCGGCAATATATGCAAGGTCTTCCCAAGCATTACTACCACCATTAATAGAAATCATTTCTTCAATTGAAAGAGTTCCGGCAAATTCGATAGCTTCAAAAGCAATGATATTTTTTTTCATGTTTTAATTATTTATGTGGTTTATCAATTTCCCATCCTTCTTTAAAACCTTTTTTAATATCCTCCCAATGATCAAAGGCATCTTTAAGAACAGCACCCAATCCCAAACCTTTTAACCATTTAGGCAATTTGGCTCCTCCATTAATACTTTCGTTCTCTTGGAAACTCAGTTCTTGAAGCCCATACTGTTTTAAATTAATTGGTTCCATCTTTATGAGTTGATTTTTTATCCTCACCTGTCTTACGCCGTGGTGCGGTTGTTCAGCGGTTTTTTTACTTGCGGTTGCTGCAATATGCGCATCATAAATGCACATCCATCAACATCATAATTGGTAGCTACCCTATATAGCTTTCGGTTCTTACTGTGTACATCAGCAAGCGCCTTCTGCTTTACTAGAACAATATTAATAGTTGAGATTAAATCACCAATCAGTATTAATACCTGAATTTTAAAGTTATATAACGGGTAAATTTTCCCTTAACAATAAATGAGTCTTTATTTATTCTGCAAACATTAGAGCAAACTCAATGTTGTAGGTATAAGCAAACGAAATCACATTAGTCAAAGTACGGAAGCCTCCAAGAAGTGGAAGCATAATCGGCAAGTTTTGTTTGCCTATTGTCTAAGGTATTAGGTGTCCAATCTGGGGATATTATTTGCCGAGGCATTGAATATTGACTTGTTTGATAAAGTGCTTTTTTCACTTCAAAACCCTTTGTACCACAAGCTCTATTCTTATCATCTTCTAATATGGTATAGTTTCCAAGTCTATATACCAAAGATTCTTGTATCGAAACAGGAAAATTAGCAACCCATTCATCACCAGCGTTTTCGGGCAAAATATGCTCAATAGTAGCAGGGCTATCTTCATAGTCTGTATCTGTCTGTGCCAAGTGATTCTCAATTTCAAATAAAATATACCGAATTAACTTTTTGTTTCTTTTTGTACTAATTGCCGTTGTTGAAAAATCGTTTTTAAAATCTTTATCACTAGTATATAAGGCCTTCACTTCTTTTGCAATTGAAGAAGCAGTTGTTAATTCTTTATTACTGATTTTTATTGCAGCTTTGTTATAAACATCTTCTTTCAAATTTGTATGCAAGCCTCCAATTATTGTATATCGGAATGTAATTACACTAACTACTCTTAAAACTTTTGTAAATTCTTCAACAGAAAGATTATTATACGCCGCTAACAAAAGAGGCAATGCCTGCTTCTCTTTAAATAGTTCTATTTCTTTAATCCTTTTCTTTTGGTCTTTTTGGCCAATCCAAAATGGATCTGATGAATTAGACAATGCATTGTATAATTGTGCATTTCGTTCTAACTCGTCCAATAAGTCAATAACTTTTGGAGATGTTTTTACTACATCCTTCATAGCCCTAAATAAATATTCTTGTCTTATAAGTTTATTTTTTGAAATCCAGTAATGGCGTAGGAATGCAGGGAAACTGTCTAATCCCACAGTGTCAACTATTTTCCTCCATTTCTCCTTAACATGCTCTAAATCAACTTTTGTAGATAATGAAAATAAGTAGTTTTTTAATAAGTCTGTTACTGTTAAACTAACACCTCGTGAGTTTAGGGTTTCAAAAACAGTATACGCACTAAGCTCATCTTCTACAACAATTTGAATGAACATCATCCTTTCAGCAACTAGTTTGTTTAGAAAGTTTGCCAAGTCTTCCCCATTTTCGTTGTTATGAAAATGTGTGGTTATTTTATCAAGAAAAAAATTATATGCCTGCCAAAGCAACTTGTCGGAATCACCCAGCGTTTTTTCATTTAGGGGCTGTCTGAAAACCATTAAATGAGTTTGAAAGAAACTATTGTTATTTTCATTTAATTCAAGCTTAGCAGAATAAGTCAATGAACCCGGGTCTTTGTCTCCAAGAAATTTTTTTGTTAGTAAAGTTATCCTTTCGGTGTTGTTATCCTTATCAATATTTTTGTCTATTAAGGTTTGTATTGTTTTGATTGTGCCTAATACAATTAATGTTAAAGTTGAAAGCCTTTGTTGCCCATCAATAACACTGTACTTTTTATCCCCTTTATTTTGCAAAACTATAAAACCCATATAATGGATACTATCACCATTCAAAACGGTAAGTAAATCTGCCCATAGATTTTCCCAATGGTCTTGATTCCATGAATAATCTCTTTGATATGACGGCACTTTATAGACTTTGCCATTGCCTATAATGTCACTAAGACTCACAGTACTTGTATCAAGTAAATTATTTACTGCCATAAATCACAAAGATAGCTTTCTTTGTTTAGGGTATAGCTTATGCCTTGTCGCCAACGTTTTGGGATATAAGCAGTTCGAGATTGATTTTACTTCACCCATGGCTTTCTATCGTTGAATGAAGTTACAAAAGTTGATGATATATCTTACGCGTGATTACAATTTCCTCAAATTAGAACTGATTCAAGGATTCTTGAAACACACGAAAAACGTTATTCATAAGCCTCAATAACTATAATGCGATGTTATGCTCAGGTTAATTGGAAAGTTTTTATTTTAAAATAAATTCAATCTCTTTAATTGATAAATTAAATCCAATTATTTGATTTTTATTATCAACTAATATATTTTGTGGTATAGTCCCAATATTATAATACTTGGCTAATATTCCTTCAAAAGAATATTCATCATTTAGTTGTGTCCACTTTAATTTATCTTGTAGAATGGCTTTTCCCCATGCTTTATTATCCTCGTCTAATGATACTCCAATTATTTCGAAATTTTTATTTTTGTAGTTCCGATATAGCGTTTTCAATTCTGGATTTAATGCTCTACATGGTTTGCACCATGATGCCCAAAACTCTATTAATAGAAATTTATTTCTAAAATTGTTTGTATTAATTTTTACCCCATTTATATCCTTTAAGATCACATTGTAAAAGGGAGTATTTATTACTTTTTTATCTTCTTTTCCCAAACTATTTAAAAACCCTATTAAATTATTCCACTCATAAGTATTTTTAAGGGAATCACTTAAAAGACTTTTTAATTGATTTACTTGAGAATATTTAAGAGGGAAGTTTTCAAAGAGCATATACCTACTACCCATTAAAAAACCTCTACCAGCAGTTAAATAAGCAGTTGCTTTGTTTGAAGGATATTTAATAGCTAATGAGAGCAGTTCTGCAAAATAATTACTTGCATTTTTTCCATTTGACTCTCGTAACTTTTGAGATTCCCTTTTCCATATTTTAAAAGTCTCTATTATATTTTGATTTAGTGAGCCTGATACAGAGTCTATTTCAAAATGTGTTCTAGCACCTCCTAAACTATCTGGAGTAGTCTTTTCTGATAGTTTACTAGATACCCAAAGGAAGGTTTTTGCGCTATCAATATATATATCTTGGGTATTAGTATTCTCTCCAAAATGGATCCGACCTAGAATCGGTAATTCAACTTTTCCTTTTAGATAGAAATTCCCCTCTTTAATAACCGCACTTATACTATCTTTTTTTGAAAATTGATTTTCGAAAAATAAATAAACTTGATTCTTATACTCTCCGCTTATTTTGCCAAAAATTTCAAAAGATTTACTCTGACTCAGTATACAGGTTGGTTGTAGTAGTATAAAAAGAAAAATGCTAAATATTACTTTCATAGCTTGTGAATAACACTTGAATATACGTATTCCCCTTTGGATAAAAAAGCGCATCCTAACCAATAATATCATCATTTTGGGGAGTAGCTGAACTTAAGAAATAAAGAAATTCAGCCCCCTATTTGTTATTTTGAAAATAAATACTGTTTGATTATTCCCCATAAATCAAAATATTTAGCTATATTAAAAATTAACAAATAAAATAAAAACATACAAAATGTTTTAAAATTCTCTTGATCGTTATTTGTGATTTTTTTGAATATAATTTTTATTTTGTTCATGAGCACAACCATCCTGATTGTTCAACAATGATAATTCCTTAAAACAAAAAAAGATCAGGTATTTCTACCTAATCTTTTAGAACTTTAAAGCTAATTAGAAACTAAATTGAATCAGTTGTTCTACCAATCCTCCTATTCCCCTAACTCCTCAATTTTATTTTCTATTTCAATATCATATTTATATAACAATCCTGCAATACCTAAAACTGAAAATTTTGCTTTTTTAATTCGGTTATTTTCCGGATCAATAGAATAATTATATGAATTGCTAAAATCAGCTTGCTCCAGTATCGTTTGGTCAAAAACAGCAAGAGTTAAATTGCAGTTATCAAATATTGCATTTGTTAAGTTGGTTTCAGCAAAATCAATTTCTTGTAACTGGGAATTTTTAAAAATTGTATTCTTAATATCCACTTTGTAAAAAGAAGAATGATTTAATTGGCAATTATTAAACGAAAATGAAAGGCCAAACTTATTGCAAGTGTCAAACCGCAGTCCCAACATTTTACATTCAGTAAATTTCACCTCCCTAAACGCAGTCTTCATAATTTTTGCCAAACTAAAATTGCAACCATTAAATATGCAATCTGCGAATATATATTCACTAAAATCTTTATCAGAAAAGTCACAATTATTAAAAATGCACTTTTCGTATTCCCCTATAGTTACCGCATCTTTTTGATTAATGATTTTATCTACAAAATAATTTACTGGCATATGAGTATAGTATTATTTGGGATTAGCTTTTTCAGTACTTTTCCGATTCTTCCTTCACATATTCAATAATATCCGCAGGCTGGCAATCTAACACTTTACAAATAGTTTCTAAAGTACTAAAGCGAATAGCTTTGGCCTTACCTGTTTTTAAAATGGACAAATAAGATACCCATCCACTCATCCTGAATTACGGTTTGAACAACTTCTCCATATACACTACTTCGGGCAATGGATTGTGATAATAGGCTGTTGTAATGCACAGTTCGTGTTAGCGGCATGTGGTATGTCGCCAGAGTGGTTGTAAGTTGAATTACGCCAATGCTTTTTTCCTGCTGGTACTTGCCAAACGGGTTTTTGCCGTTGATTTTTGCAGTGGCATTTTTTTCCCTGTTGCTTTGTAATAAGCAATTATCTCACTGATTTTTTTTCTGTCTACCGCTGTCAACGGAGTTGGGTCAACTACGAAGTCAATGCCTACTGGTTCTTTTATGTATCCCATCGTCTTATAATTTAAGTTGGAAAATATTTTTTAATTAGTTTAAGTGCCTCTTGTGGGAATATTACCATTTTGTGTCCACCAACATGTGTCGCACCTAAAGTTTTTTCATAGTGTTCAATCAATTTTGTCTTAGAAGTGAAAGAAACGAAACCTTGATACCCTTTGTCCCACGAAGACTTGCAAGTGAAAGCGAACAGATTACCAGGAACTCCTTCATATAGTTTGTTCTTGCCTAAGTTGAATGGTGAGCTTTCAATAAGGTGTAAATAGTAATGGTCGTTATAATCGCTGATACTTAAAAGACCTTGAACAATATCAGGATTGTTTCTGATTGTCAGTTTGAAAACTTGTCTGTCTGTTAGTTTAAACTCACTTGCCCAATTGAAAAGCCAGCCATTTTTCTTAGTGGCATTTTTTAAGTCTGCTTTTGATACAGGATGAACGTCAGTAGGGAAACTGTCGCCTGAAATGGTATTGACTATACTGTTTGTTAGCTTGTCAATCTCAATTCCTAAATGATATTTGGTCTGTTTTGCCACCTTTCAAAGATACAAAAAAAGCGACTATAAATGGGATGTGATTAGTCGGTTTTACTGATTATTTTGGCCAAAAAAGAATAACCAAAACTGCAATGAGTATAACACCTAAAATAACCAATATCGGGATAATAAATTTTTTGTCGCCACCCTTTATGTTTAACTCCATTTTCCCTAAACCAGTATTATACTCTCTTTTGACATTGATTACTTTGTTTTCAGTTTCAATTTGTTTCAAAAATTCGATGTCAGTAACCATGTCACGTTCAGCAACCTTACTATCAATAATTTTTTCATTAGCATACTTTTCCAAATCTACATTATCATTTGCCAGTTTTTCTAAATACGCCTTTTGCTGCACTTCTGTAAGGTCTTTAAAAAAAGCAGGCAAAGAGTCTAAATCAAATTTTTGCAGTTTATTATTACCTTCCAAGTCGTTTTGGTTTAAATATATCTTTAAAAAAGTTCAGTATATCCATGTGAATGAGTGTTATTAAGAACGAAGCTGCGAACAGACCTGATGCAAGTAAGCAGCACTAGCGGCTACCCAATTACCAACAGTACTATCACTAATGGTAAAACCCAGTCTGGTAAAACGTTTTATTTGACGATCTAGTGGCAAGTGGTCCACAAATTTTTCAACAATGATTTGTGCCACTAAACTGGGATCTACATTACTTCTTTCAAAACAGCGCTCTGGTGCTAAGGCTTGATGGATACTATTGGTAGCTATTACGACCAGGGTGATTGTGTCTTGCTTGTTTACCTGACTTCTCATAACTAACCACAGTTGGTGCTAACAGTGCTGGTATAACTGGTATATCAAAAAGGGTTGGAGCTAGTGGTGTATCTGTAGCAACAAACTTCTCATGACGACTACCAAATACCAGTTTCTTTAACTGCGCTAATTGGAACTGTAAATCTTGATTAGTTTTTTCTTGCTGCTGCACTTTTGCCTGCAGTTGAACAATCATGGAACTTTGTTTTTCAATGATAGTCAGTTTACTAATAGCTTCAATGGCAGGCAGTTCATACACGCCCTTTTCTAATCGCTTATAGTATATCGCTAATCCATCACCTT
>JAVHPL010000140.1:0-11112 GCA_036170555.1 Sediminibacterium sp.
GATTATTTTACCCGGTAGCGGTTTAAACAGTAGTAATGTTGTTACAATTATACAAGAAACAGGTGTAACTGAAGTGCATACATCTGCCAGAATACGAGTTCCTTCTACCATCCTTTTTCGTAATGAAGAAATGCCAGAAGATGTTGATCTAGATTTTGTAAATGTGGATGAGATTCAACGCATTAATACAGCAATCTCACTTTAATGGTTTGCTTTACTTCTTTTAATAATACGAGTGCTTGTTTTGATAGTTTTTTATCAATATCTAAAACGGCATATCCAATTTCATCATTTGTTTTTAAATACTGTCCTACAATATTGATATTATTTTTAGAAAGTGCAGTATTAATAGCACTTAAAACACCGGGTACATTATGATGAATGTGTAAAATGCGATGCGCTCCTTCAATTGGAGGTAATCCGATTGCTGGAATTGTGTGAGATCCATTGGTAATTCCTCTTTCGAGGAATTGGAATAATTTAATGCTTACATCCTCTCCAATATTTTGTTGTGCCTCTTCTGTAGATCCACCAATATGCGGAGTTAATAATACGTTTTTGAAACCTTGTAAAGGTGTTTCAAAATGGTCTCCATTTTTTTCAGGTTCCCATGGATATACATCTATAGCTGCCCCACTTAATTGATCTTCTGAAAGTGCCGTAGCTAAAGCTTTTAAATCTACAACTTCTCCCCTAGCATAATTTATCAGGATAGCTCCTTTTTTCATTTGCTTAAGTACTGCTTTATTTATTAAATTTTTAGTTTGAGGTGTTTCTGGTACATGTAATGAAACAATATCCGATAAGCCTAATAATTCTTTCATGCTTTTAGCTGATTGTGCATTACCCAAGGGCAATTTGGTTTCAGTATCATAAAAAATCACTTTCAATCCCAATGATTCGGCCAAAACACTTACTTGCGAACCAATATTACCATACCCTATTAATCCTATTGTTTTACCTCTTAATTCATAGGAACCTTTGGCTTCTTTCATCCAAATACCCTTATGTGAAGCATTATTTTTGTCTACAATTTTCCTTATGAGCATGATGCTTGCACCAATTACCAATTCTGCTACCGACCTGGTATTGCTATATGGGGCATTAAATACTACTACACCAGCCTGTGTAGCCGCTTTTAAATCTACCTGATTTACCCCAATACAAAAACAACCAATCGCCTGTAGTTTGTGGGCAGCTTCTAATACTTTTTTGGTGATAATGGTTTTTGAACGAATGCCTATTAAATGAACATCTTTTACTTCTTTTATTAATTCTTCTTCACTTAATGCTCCATTTAGTTTACGCACATTGGTATAACCATTTTGTTTAAACTGTTGTATTGCGCGGTCGCTGATATTTTCTAAAAATAAAATATTAATACGCTCTTTGGGATAACTGGTGATTGCTTTTGGGCTCATAATTGCAAAATAACTGTTATTTGTGTTCACATCTATTGCTTAGTTTTCCACCATGGTTGGCTTCTGATACTACTGCGGCTATATTTGCACTTTCTCAACAGCAAGCAATTATTAATGCGTAAAAAAATGATTATTCCAATACTTACTTATTTGCTCTTGTCTTGCAGTAATTCACCTAAAAAGAATAACCTGAGTGAACAATTTCAAAGTAAGGTAGAATTTAATCCAATTTCTCCCAAAACCAAGGAATATTATGCCAACTTAATTGAACCACTTTACGAAAAGCAATTAGTAAAATCGGGGTTTAATGGGAGTATCTTGGTGGCCAAAAATGGGGAAATTGTATTTGAAGATTATCGAGGACTCATTAACCTACAAACACAAGAACCCATTACTTCGTCTTCCACTTTTCATATCGCCTCCATTACTAAAACCTTTACTGCCATGACTATTTTAAGGTTGATGGAACAAGGAAAAATTCAATTAGATGATCTAGTTAGTAAATATTTAATTGGGTTTCCTTATGAAAACATCACCATTAAAAATTTATTGTCTCATAGAAGTGGATTGCCAAAATATGATCATTTTATGTCGGGTACCAGATCGTATACTAGTCGCAAAAAAAACAGAAGAGGTAAATGGATAAAATATACTGTTTATGTTAAAGATCCAGTTCGTATTACTGGGTTTAGTACCAATTACGATTTGTTGCGTTATCTGGTAGAACTCAAGCCTGCGTTGGAATCTAGCCCTAATAAACGGTATAGCTATTGTAATACGAATTATGCATTATTGGCTATTATTATTGAAAAAATTACGGGCATAAGTTATCCGCAATATATGAAAGACAGTGTTTTTACTCCATTGGGAATGAAAGACAGTTATGTATTTAGTATGAAAGACACCGCCAATTATATTCCTTCTTATAATTATAATAAAGCACCTTTCCCATTAGAAAAATTAGATTGTGTGTATGGAGATAAAAATATTTATAGCACAGTAAGAGATTTATTGGCATGGGATAAAGCTTTGTATCAAGGTAGTTTTATTGATCCCCAAACTCTAGCCCTATCATACCAGCCTTTAAGCAATGAAACGAAAGGGTATAAAAATTATGGACTAGGCTGGCACTTATTTAGTAAGCCCCCTGATCCTATGGTTGTGTATCATAATGGATGGTGGCATGGTAACAATGCGGTATTTAAGCGATTAATAAACGATACAGCAACCATTATTATATTAGGAAATAAATTTAACCGAAATATATGGGCGGCAGGTAAAATGAGTACTGTATTTACTGGAAGTGTAGATACTACTTCTCTAGAGGAATAATAATATCCTGATCCTTACGTTTTTTTAACACTAAAAGGGTTTTACCCTTATTTTTGCGAACTTGTATCAAATTAACATCTGACAAATTGCTTATGAACAATCTACTGTTTTATGCCGTTCCGGCGATGGGAGTTATAGGACTTCTATACACATTAATTAAATTCAATTGGGTATCTAAACAAGCAGCAGGTAGTGATCGCATGAAAGAGATCAGTACTTATATTGCTGAGGGTGCTATGGCTTTTTTGAAAGCAGAATGGAAAATCCTCGCTTATTTTGTTGTAATTGTTGCCATCCTTTTAGGTTTCATGGCCCAATCTAACCCGGAAAGTCATTGGAGCATTGCCATTTCCTTCTTAATTGGAGCAATATTTAGTGCAACTGCAGGGTATATTGGTATGAAAGTAGCAACCAAGGCCAACGTTCGTACAGCAGAAGCTGCAAGAACAAGCTTAAGCAAAGCTTTGCATGTTTCTTTTACTGGTGGAACCGTTATGGGACTAGGGGTATCTGGACTTGCTGTTTTAGGTTTGGGAGGATTGTTCTTAGTGTTAAAACAATACTTCTCTCCAACTGGAGATGTAGAAGGTATGCTTCGCACCATTGAAGTGTTAACAGGATTCTCTTTAGGTGCCGAAAGTATTGCCTTATTTGCCCGTGTAGGTGGTGGAATTTATACAAAAGCAGCCGATGTGGGTGCCGATTTAGTAGGTAAAGTTGAAGCGGGTATACCAGAAGACGATCCTCGTAACCCAGCTACTATTGCGGATAATGTGGGTGATAACGTGGGTGATGTTGCTGGTATGGGGGCCGATTTATTTGGATCTTATGTTGCCACTGTTTTAGCTACTATGGTTCTAGGTAATGAAGTTACCGGGCCTAATGGTGCAAGATTGGTAGATGCATTTGGAGGTTTATCTCCTATACTATTACCTATGTTAATTGCTGGTATTGGAATTATTTTATCGATCATTGGAACTTTATTTGTTCGTATAGGTGAAAACGTAGGGTTAAATACTGCTGTAGTTCAAAAAGCGTTGAACATGGGTAATTATGGTTCAATGATTTTAACTGCCATAGTTTGTTATTTTTTAGTAGGATATGTACTACCCGAAACCATGACTTTAAGAGGCGCAGAATTCACTAGAAATGGGGTGTATGCTGCCATTATTGTTGGTTTAGTAGTTGGTACACTTATGAGTATTATTACTGAATATTACACAGCAATGGGTAAACGGCCTGTAATGAGTATTATTCGTCAGTCTGCTACAGGTCATGCTACCAATATTATTGGTGGATTAGCTATGGGAATGGAAAGTACTTTTTTCCCTATTCTTGTTTTAGCAAGTGGTATTTATGGTTCATTCCTTTGTGCAGGTTTGTATGGTGTGGCAATAGCCGCAGCAGGTATGATGGCAACCACTGGTATGCAATTGGCAATTGATGCATTTGGTCCTATTGCAGATAATGCAGGTGGCATTGCTGAAATGAGTGAATTACCCAGTGATGTACGTGAAAAGACCGATATATTAGATGCAGTAGGTAATACAACTGCTGCAAGTGGTAAAGGTTTTGCCATTGCTTCTGCTGCATTAACTGCTTTGGCTTTATTTGCTGCTTTTGTAGGAGTAGCCATGCCAAATAATCAACATATTGATATTTATAAAGCGGATGTATTAGCCGCATTATTTATTGGAGGAATGATTCCTTTTATCTTCTCCTCACTGGCTATTAGAGCTGTGGGTGAAGCTGCAATGGCCATGGTAGAGGAAGTTCGCAGACAATTTAGAACCATACCAGGTATTATGGAGGGAACTGGAAAGCCTGAGTATGATAAATGTGTGGCCATATCAACCGAAGCGTCTTTAAAGAAAATGTTACTCCCAGGTGCAATCACCATTATTTCTCCGTTGTTGATTGGGTTCTTATTAGGACCAGAAGCATTGGGTGGATTTTTAGCTGGTGCTACAGTAAGTGGTGTATTGATGGGAATTTTCCAGAACAACGCTGGTGGTGCTTGGGATAATGCTAAGAAGTCATTTGAGAAAGGTGTTGAAATTAATGGTGAAATGTATTATAAAAAATCAGAACCTCATAAAGCTTCTGTTACTGGTGATACAGTAGGTGATCCATTTAAAGACACTTCTGGTCCTTCAATGAATATCTTAATCAAATTGATGTCTATCGTTTCATTAGTGATAGCGCCAACTTTGGCTCAGTTGCATCCAATGAATGGGAATGCAAAACTAGAGAAGAACGTAGAAGTTACTATTAAGAAAGTAGATGCCGATTCTATTAAAACATCAGTAACGGTGAATTCTAATGTAGATAAAATGGAAAACTTAATTCAAGAATTAAGAAAAGCAGGATTGATTAATGGTGACGATGTGAAAATAAATATAAAAGATGACAAGATCATCATAAACGGAAAAGAATTAGATGCAGAAATAACAAAGAAGTATCGTGAATTTCTTAAAGACGGCAATGAGATAGAAATGTCTTTTAAGAATAAGGAAAAAAATCAATAATCAATCTCTTGATAACATTAAAAAACCCCTCGAAATTCGCGGGGTTTTTTATTTTAGCAAGCAATCGTATTTTACCACTTATCTACTTCTTCAGTAGCGGTAGGGTTAATGACCGGTGTATCTTCTATTACTGGTGTAATTGTACTATGGATGGGTTCATTTATAGTGGGTATAGGTACTTCTGCCGATACTATTTCAGCATCTGTTTTTGGGGAAGAGTTTTCTATACCCTCTCCTTCCGCATCATTGTATTCATGGTTAAAGGCATCAAAATCAAAATTGGGCATTAGATCTGTTTTTACATAATCTATTGCTTCCCCCAGTGCCTTTATAAACTTATTAAAATCTTCTTTGTACAGAAAAATCTTATGTCTGTCATACCCATTATTATCAAAGCGTTTGCGGCTTTCTGTAATGGTAAGAAAATAATCATTTGCACGTGTTGCCCTTACATCAAAAAAGTAAGTTCTTCTTTTTCCAGCACGAATGCGGGTGCTGTAAACACTTTCCATTTTCTTTTCGTTGTTCTCGTACTCCACAATTAAATTTTTTGGTTAAAGCTTTGTTAAGTATTACAAATATAGGGATGTTTATGAATTATCAAAATAATGTATACATCCTTTTTATTGGGTCAGTTCTGCATCATTTTGTGTTAATTGTAATTGATACAATTCAAAATAATACCCTTTTTGGGCCATTAAAGAGTCATGAGTACCTATTTCGGCTAATCTTCCCTCTTGCAATACCACAATTTTATCAAATGTAAAACCCGAAAATATGCGATGTGTAATAATCAACGCTGTTTTGTTTTGCAAATATCCATATAAATGACCAATGATTTCTTTCTCCGTTTTTGCATCTACGGCACTTAAGCAATCATCAAAAAGAATAATTTCCGGCTCTTTTATTAATGCCCTAGCAATAGATATGCGTTGTTTTTGACCACCACTAAGTGTAACTCCTCTTTCCCCAATTAAGGTTTCATATTGTTTTTCAAAACCCATGATGTCTTTATCTACATTAGCAAACGTGGCAGCTTCTTTTACTTTTTCTATAGGGGTATCTCCACTTACACCAAAACGAATATTATTGGCAATAGTGTCACTAAATAAAAAAACATCCTGTTGTACATAGCTTATTTGTTTGCGTAATTGTTGCAAACTAATTTCTTTGATGTTTTTATCGCCAATAAAAATTTCTCCATTATTAGGTTCATAAAAGCGCATGAGTAATTGTGCTAAAGTTGTTTTACCACTTCCTGTTTTCCCTAATATCAATATCTTCTCACCTGCTTGAATGGTAAGATTAAATGCCTGCATGGCTTTGATACCCGTATTGGGATAAGTGAAACTAATATGATCAAATACTATTTTTCCTCCTAAAACGACGCTGGGTAAAGAATTGGGCGTATCTGTTATACTTGGTTGAATATTTAAAAATTCATTGAGTCTTTTTTGTGAGGCTGCTGCTCGTTGTATCATGCTGGCCGTCCAACCAATAGCACTCACAGGGAAAGTGAGCATATTAATATAAATTACAAATTCTACCATCATGCCTACTTTGCTTGGATCTTGAATGGCTTGTATACTTCCAATAAAAATAGTAGCTAAAGTACTTAACCCTATCATGAGTGCCATACTAGGAAAATATAATGCTTCTACCTTAGCTAAACTAACTGCATTTTTTTTATAGGCTTCACTGTTTTTCTCAAAAAAATACAACATTGCTTTTTCTTGAACAAAAGATTTAATTACACGAATTCCTGAATAGGATTCTTGTGCATTGGTAGTGAGGTTACTTAAGTTGCTTTGAATGATTTCGCTTTTTTTATTAATAATACTATTTACCCAATAAATGGTTACCGCTAGTATTGGTAAGGGAGCTAGTACAATGAATGTGAGTTCTACATCTTTCCTTAACATATTCACAATACACAAACCAATAAGGGTAACTAGGTTAATTAGGTACATAATAGCTGGCCCAGTATACATTCTAACACGGCTTACATCTTCGGACATCCGATTCATGAGGTCTCCTGTACTATGTGTTTTGTAAAAAGCGGTATCGAGTAGTTGGTAATGGTTAAAAATTTCATTTTTTTGATCAAACTCAATATGACGGCTCATTACAATGATAGTTTGCCGCATAAAAAACATGAGAATTCCTCTTATAACGGCAATGACTAATATAGTTAGGCTACAAATGGCCACCATCCATCCAAAACTCAATTGAAACCCATTAACCCACTGAATATAGGAATTTACCACAGGGTCGTGAGCATTAGCGGAAACGGTATATTTTTTACCTGGTAATTGCTGTTGTACAAGATTAATTACATATCCAGTTATTTGTGGGGCTAAAACAGCAAAGTAGTTAGAAGCAATTACAAAAAACATCCCAATGAAGAAACGGTTTCGGTATTTCCAAAAATAATGATTAAGGGCAGAAAGTTGTTTCAAATAATTACGATTGAACTGCAAAGATAACCTTGTGAACAAATGAATTCTAGAATAATCCAGTTGTTAAAATAAGTTTTGGAATAAAAAAAACCAACCCTTACTTTTGCCGCGGAGAGCTGGCAGAGTGGTCGATTGCGGCAGTCTTGAAAACTGTTGACTGTTACAGGTCCTGGGGTTCGAATCCCTAGCTCTCCGCAAAACAAATAAATGCCCAGCATCTGCTGGCATTTTTGTTTTAGGGATCTGGCAAAGCTTGCTTTGCATAGAGCACTAAAATAAAAATGAAAGAGAGCGAAGCGAACGTGCATTTATTTAATTAAATAAATACTACCCGATAACAAAGCTTCCCCATTGCCTCGATTGATCATGTAATAGTAAACACCAGTAGGTAAATCTTTGCCTTTATATTTTCCATCCCATCCTTCAAAATAAGGTTTTGCTTGATAAACTATTTGGCCATTCCTATTAAAAATAGTTATCGACGAACTAAGATAGGTTTCTAGTCCGGGAACTAACCAAATATCATGAATGCCATCTCCATTTGGAGAAAAAGAATTGGGTGGTAAAATACTTACCAGCACTTTTACTTGTACAGTGTCATTTACAATAGTACAACCATTTAATCCATAAGCCAATAGGGAGTAAGTTGTAGTATTCAATGGACTTACAATGGGTGTTAATGTATTTTGTTGTAATATATTATTAAGAGGAGTCCATAAGTACGAAGTATACTGCCCTTTTATACTGCCCAATAGAGTGCTGCTATTTCCTTGTAAAATGATTTTGTTAGGTCCTGCATCTACTATGGGAGGCTTAATAACATCTATAGGAATATTGATTGAATCTGAACATCCTAATGCATTATGAAATATCAATTGATAGCTAGTTGTATCAGTAGGTTTTGCTAAGTAAGAAATACCTGAACCTATTATTGCACGAGTATTATTGTACCAGTCTATTTGATTGCCACCCATTGCTGTTAGTACAGTACTATCTCCTAAACAAATAATTGTTTTACCAGAATAGGTAGCATTGATATCGTTGTATGCAGTAATTGAAATTGTATCGGAAGAAGTGCAGCCCTCTACAGTAGAAACCAACACGGTATATTTACCTGTGTCTCTCAAATGAATATTGTTGAGTATCAGATTTTGAGTGTTTGCACTAAATCCATTTGGACCAACCCATTGATAAGATAAGCTAGACCCAGAACCCGAAGCCGCAATTAAACTTACCGTTCCTCCAATACATTGATGAATAGTTTGATTACCAATTCTTGGTGCTTCATTATTAATTTTAATAGTGATAGGCAATGATGCAGTTTTACAAGCAGAAACAGCCGCATATACCGATTCGCCTGCCACTAATCTATATTGATAAGTACCCACATTGGTTCCATTTCTAGTATAATTTTTTGTGGTAGCACCAGGTATATCACTCCAATTATTATCTAAGTTTGTTTTTATTTGCCACTGGAAAACAGGACTTAAATAACCAGTTGCAACGTTCATGTTTAAACTCAAAACGGTTTGATTATTGATGCAAATACTTTTATTGAAACTAGCAACTCCATCGATGCTTGCATTCATTGCTGGTCCACATGGTCTAAATGTAATATCGTCAATCGCCAAATCGTTTCCACAACCTGTTCCAGCGTTATTCGCAATTCGTAAAACAATGGTTGTGGTGCTAATATCGGGCTTGAATAAAAAACCATATTGTTTAAAAGTTAAGCTAGCCTCTTCAGTAATTTTTCCGGTATTATAGCTTTGTAATATTGTGCCAGAAAGTGTTTCGATGGTAAAAGTTAAGTCGGGTTTAGTACCATTGCCACCACAACTTGAAGGTTTTAATACATTGGCTACCCAAGCCCCAAATTCATAAGTAGAATTTCCGCATAGCCCAATGATTGTATCTGTAAAAAATACATTGGGAGAATTGGTAGCATTTATAAGCATCATTCTACCCTCTTGGTCTCCGGTATGATCACTCAATATATTGTGCCATGTATTATTGAAACAACCCATGGCAGTATTGGTAATGGTGTAATTGCCATCGAGTGGGCATCCAGTATTGATGTAGCCTAGGTTGGTAATCCCAGGTTTTAATGGGCTTAGCGAATTGTTGATATTACCAAAAGAGATATTGATCACAGGATCTCCTAAACTTCCTGTACATAATTGAGCAAAGCCTTTAAAGCCAATCAACAAAAAGAGTAATAATAGCTTACAGTTTTTCAATGCATGTAAGGGTTAAAAACGTATTTTCATTACTACTTTCTTTACATCACCTACTCCAATCATGGGTGCATGAACATCATCGGGGAAATAAATGGCAAACTGACCTTCATGTAATTGAAAAAAAGTATCTGGGGTATCGTTAAAAAACATAACATCTTTTTCTGCATTATAGGCTTCATTTACCGAAATACATGTACTGCGTGGTTTCCAGCCAACGGTTTCCATCCCTCTCACTATAATTTGGATATCTATAAAAGTATTATGACATTCAAATGCATCTGTTGAAACTACTGAGGGTACCAATGAATCTTCAATAATTATTGCCCGGATATCATTTCCATCAACCATTATTTCTCCTTTTTCTAACATAGGAAAATAGGTAGATTGTATGTATTCTATTGCCTTAGCAAAGCGTGGGTGTAATGAACTATATTTTTTTATATTTACAATATTATCAATAACCATAATTCCAATATATTATACTGCAAATTAAGTAATTCACATTCAATCAGGCTTATTATATAGATTACTCCTGATTAGGATTGGGTAAAATTTTTTGAACAGGAATTAAATCTGTAATATCTACATTCATAGGCAAAGCCCCAATTTGAACAATGGCTCGCTTACCTCTGATTTCTTTTACCTCTCCTACTTGATAATTTTTCTTTAGTTTAACCAACATCCCAATGGAAATTTGTTGGTTGAGTTCTTTGTATTTGGAATCTACTTTTTTGGCTAATTTATTTACTACAATGGCTTCTTTTTGTTTAAACAATAGATGTTGTAAATTTTTTACAACATCTTGTTTGTTTTCACTTTTTTTCCAATCTAGTACAATTTGTTTCAGCTTGCGCTCCATATCTTTTAAATAAGTAAAGCGAGCTTCTGAGATTTGATTTTGGTTTTTTAATAATTCTACCTGTTGTTGATGCCGCTCTTTATTTATGACTATTTCCATTTCTTTTTTAAGCCGATCATTTTCTTTTATGGCTTTATGTAATGATTTCTTCTCAATTTCTAAGTATTGAAGATCTTGTTCAGTTCTATTTAATAAGCGATCTAATTTAAAATGGTCTTCATCTACCAGTTTTCTTGCCCTATTAATTAAATGCTTTGGAAGGCCAATTCTTTC
>JAVHPL010000141.1:0-2148 GCA_036170555.1 Sediminibacterium sp.
TATATTGGCAATCCATTCACACATATGTTCTATAAAGGCATTACATCGGCTGCTCCTTGGAGCTTAGCTCCTACCATCCCATTGGGTTTATTTGCATTGTTTCAACTTATGTTTGCCATCATTACTCCTGGCTTGGTGGTTGGTGCTGTAGCAGAAAGAATTCGTTTCACTGCGTATATACTATTTATTGCTTTGTTTAGTTTATTGGTATATGCCCCAATTGCACATTGGACATGGCATCCAGATGGCTTTCTATTTAAAATGGGCGCTTTAGATTTTGCAGGCGGAACAGTAGTACATATTTCTGCTGGTTGTGCCGCTTTAGCTGGTGCATTGGTAATTAAACGTAGGCAATCTCATATAGATCAAAGAGAAATTCCACCTGCTAATATTCCTTATGTATTAATTGGAACTGGTTTATTATGGTTTGGTTGGTTTGGGTTTAATGCTGGTTCTGCATTGGGCGCAAACGCTTTAGCTGTATCTGCTTTTGCTACTACCAATACGGCTGCTGCCGCTGCTGGATTATCATGGATGTTTTTTGATGTAATTCGAGGTAAAAAACCATCTGTATTGGGATTCTGCATTGGAGCAGTAGTTGGCCTTGTTGCCATCACCCCTGCTGCAGGATTTGTAGCCATACCTCAAAGTATTTTTATTGGCTTTGTAGCAGCCATTATTTCTAATTTGGCTGTTCATTTTAAAAGCAAATCTACCCTAGACGACACATTAGATGTATTTCCTTGCCATGGTATTGGTGGTATGGTGGGTATGATGATGACCGGGTTCTTTGCAACAAAAACAGTTAATGCAGCAGGTGCCGATGGACTAGCTTATGGTAATCCCAGTTTCTTATTTACTCAAGTAAAAGCCTTATTCATTGTGGTAGGATACAGTTTTGTTGTTTCTTATGCCATTTTCAAATTCATAGACCTAGTACTTCCTTTGCGCGTTACTTCAGAAGAAGAAGAGCAAGGACTAGATGCCTCTCAACACAATGAAAAGTACGGACGTACACCTCAAAATGCATAGTTCCCTTTAAAAAAAATGGTACAGCCTATTCAAAACCTCTGACCAGGTTTTAGGCTGTACCCTTATTCATCATAAAACTTATACAATGTTAAAGAAAATTTTAACCTTATCAACTTGTGCCCTTACATTTAATACAATAAATGCACAAACAGATTCAACAAAAAAAGCTACTACCACTTTTTCTGGTTTTGCAGATGCTTATTATAGGTACAATTTTTCGGATGCCCCAGGTAAAACAAATAATTTAACCAGTTTTACTAATTCTAAAAATTCATTTGAATTAGGTATGGCTTCTTTTAGGGTAGATCATTCAATTGGGAAAGTATCTGCTACTGCAGATCTTGGATTTGGAAAAAGAGCCCAAGAATTCTCCTACAATGATGTAGGATCCACAGCAAGTATTAAGCAATTGTACCTTTCTTTTGCCGCAAGCGAAAAAGTGAAATTCACCTTGGGTAAATGGGCTACCCATATTGGCTATGAACTGGTAGATGCCCCTGCAAATAGAAACTACAGCATGTCTTATGGTTTTTCTTATGGCCCATTTTTTCATACAGGATTAAAAGCCGACATTTCATTAGGAGGCAAATCTGCCATGATGATTGGAGTGGCTGACCCTACAGACTATACAGGCACTGTTTCTTCTACCAAATTTGTTCTTGCACAATTTAGCACAGGTAGTAAGAATGACAAAGTAAAAGCATATTTAAACTTTCAAGCTGGCGGAGGAATAACTCAATACAACTTGGTAGCAACCGCAGTTTTAGCTAGCAAATGGAGTATGGCTTATGACGGAAGCATACAATCTACCAAAGCAGCAGGAGTAACCAGTAGTTGGAAAAGTCATGCAGTGTACCTCAATTTTGATCCTTCAAACACAGTAGGATTTACGCTAAGACAAGATTATTTTGAAGACAGAAAAGTAAATCCAATTAGTATTGATGGAAAAGTACTCGCTACTACTTTATCGGTAAATGTAAAAGTAGAAAAACTAACTTTCATTCCTGAATTTAGAATAGACAATGCTAATCAACCTGTATTTGGCAAAAGTGATGGTTCAAGCATAAAAAATACAGGCACATTTATTCTTGCAGCCGTTTATAGATTTTAATGAAC
>JAVHPL010000142.1:0-36316 GCA_036170555.1 Sediminibacterium sp.
GCACATTCTTTAATAAAAGATTCAATTTCATTTACACGATAACCCCTAGCTAACACAAATTCTACTAATTGTTTGGTGCTGATCACTCCTCTGGAAATATAAGGAGATAAATAAGTTATATCACCATCTATATAATTTCTGGTTTTACCATAAGCTATAGGATCAATGGTTTCTATTTTTTCTATGATACTTGCGTAATTGGTGGTAAAAGGTTGGCTCACGATCTTTTGCTAATTTTATTCATTGAAATGGTTTTTTGCAAGGCACATTTAAAACGCCTCATTTCGGGGTTTCTTTTTTGTGCGTGCTTTTGGCTTACCCCACTATTAACCCGCTTTCTCCATAAATTAAAACTACTACGTTTGAGTTCTTTGCGCATAAGGGCAATCACGTTTGCTTCTGTATAGCCAAACTGTAATTTAATGGCTTCAAAAGGGGTACGATCTTCCCAAGCCATTTCTATAATACGGTCAATGGTAAGTTGTTCCGTCATTATTAGAGATCCAGCATTTAGAGATTCTGCATTCGAAGATTTGGCAATCATATTGTTTAAGACTGGTACTTTTTCCATTCATTCTAAAACAAACAAGATGTGTATTTGTTTATAAATTATCCTCACCATTTTCGTTACCGCCAATTCCTATCAGGTAATCGAAAAGATTGGTTTCGGTAGGTAAATTTAATTTCTTTCTCAAGCGATAGCGACTAATTTCCACACCCCTTACTGAAATATTCATAAGTTGGGCAATTTCCTTTGTAGTTAAGTTCATACGCAAATAAGCAGAAAGCTTTATTTCACTATTGCTAATATTGGGATGGATTAATTTTAAGGAACGTATAAAATAGCTATGAACTTTATCGAAGTGTTTGGTAAAAAAGGCCCATTCCTCATCTAGCTGCTCATCTTCGCCAAGCGCTTTAATCATTTTCTTTAATTCGGCAATAGCGTATTCGTTGTCTATTTTTTTGGTGATATGAGAGAGTTCTGTTTTAACCTTAGTTAGTAATTCTCCTTTTTTTACCAGATGCATGGCTGAAGAAGCTAGTTCGGTATTTTTAAAATTAAGATCGGCTTCTAATTTTTCATTTCGAAGGGCAACAAGTTCACTTTCTGTTTTACTGCGCTCTAGTTCGTGAATGTAAATTAAAGTTTGTTGCTCTTCCTCGTAACGCTTTCCTTGTTCAATAAATTTTTTCTTTTGAAGGCGATATAATAAGTAGAAACCAATTACCCCTAATAATATATATACAATAAAGGCCCAAATTGTTTGATACCAAGGAGCTAAAATGGTAAACTGATAATTGGCAATGGCCGATTCGTTCCCTAAATTATTAATTGCTTTTACTTCAAAAACATATTTTCCTGGTGGCAAATTGGTGTATTCTTTTTCGGTTCTTTTTGTATACGCAGACCAATTTTGTTCAAATCCCTTTAAACGAAAACTATATACTATATTTTCCAAATAACCATATTGTGATGCCGCATAAGTAATTTGAATGGTTTTAAAATAAGAATCTATGGATGGAATATTTTTTTCTGCTTGTATTGCAGGTGAATTAACGGTATTAAAATATCCGCCAAATAAAAGGCTATCTAAATTTCTGCCAATACGAATAGATTTTACTTGAACTGTAAGGGTAGGTTCATTCTGTTTGTACTTATTAAAATTAATATGATAAAAACCTTTCTCTCCACCCAATATAATATTGCTTTCATTTATTGGATAAATCATTTCAAAACCACTAAGCATTTTATTTTTTAACTCAGGAAAGTCAATTACCTGTGGTTTAGCACCAGTTAAATCTATCACCCCAATATTTTTTTCATGAATAAACCAAATATTACCCTCTTGATCTTCTTTTAAATAGCGAATACTTTGCCTTCCTAAGATCTTTACAAAAAAACTGTCTTCCAAAAAACGATCTGTTGCTTTATTATAAGAATAAACACCATTATTGGTTGCAACAACAATTTTATTGCTGATATTAAAAATATGGTTATTGAGTTCAGACGGAAGTCCTTGCTTTATTCCATAGCTTATTTTTTTAAATTGCGTATCTATTTTAAAAACACCATGATAGGGATGTGATACCCAGGTATTGCGTTGTTCATCAACGGCCACATAACGAGAAGACTCATTAAATTGAGCAATACTTTGTTGGGTAGATCCATTAAAAAGCATTAAGCCTTTATAATTGCCTGCAATCAACCCATTACCGTAAGGTAAAAAATTCCAAAATCCAGCGTACTTAGAAATTGGAACAGCCACTTGATTTTTTATTTCAAAAGCACCTTCGTGATGACCTAATAATAGTTTGCCTTGTATTTGTTGCAAGCCCCAATTTTGTCCACGGGTATTGGCAACCAATGAAAAATTTCCTTTTACAAAGCTGAGGTCTTTATTGGGTTGTAGGGGAACACTATACAATCCATTTGAAGTTCCTAAGTATAGGGAATTATTGTATACGATGGCTGCATAGCCAGACTCTTCATTTAGTAATGGCGAAATATTTTTAATGGCTTTATTATATGCAATAAAACTCAATCCGTTATTTAAGCCCAGCCAAAGATTTTTTTCTTTATCTAAAAAAATGCAAAGCACATTGTTGTTTTGAATTCCTTCGGTTCGGGATAAATGTTGAATAATATTTCCGTTGATATCTATAATATAAACTCCACCGTTGGTAGTAGCTAGTGCAATCCATTCATGATTGATTGCTGTGGCACCATATATTCTTTCATTGGTAAAAAGAGCATTATTCGTACTATTGATTTTAGTTAATTGGTTCTGTTTTAGTAGGAATAAGCCATTTTTTAGGGTACTAAGTAGTGCGGTATTTTCATCAATGGAAATTATACTGGTAATGCCATCGTCTTTTGGAATTACAGCCGATTTTGGATCAAGCAATGCACTAAAGCCAGTTTTTTTATTCAAATACATTAGGCCAGCAGCATAGTCTTGCACTATCAGTTTGCCATTAGAAACCTCCATATAGGCAAATTCTGATGGTGCTTCATAAACTTTTATAATTCCTTCTTCGAAACCAAATATTTTATAATTGGTTCGAAAAAATATTCCCTTTTGGTAGTTTACAATATCCCAAACATCTCCAAATGGGCGATCCTTTGCGGGAATACTTGCTGTAATAGATGTAAAAACCAGTTTACCATTGGGATTGGGAGAAAAATAACCCAATTCATCTTGACCTCCAACATAAATTTTGCCATCATCCCCAATATTTACCGAACGTACAATGGTTTTATTAGGTAGTGGGTATAGAATCCAATTGCGTCCGTCATAAGTAAGTAAACCTTCGTTATTAGCTATATAAATAGTACCTAGTTTATCTTGTTTAATATCCCAGTTTTGTAAGCCAGCGTTGTATTGATTTTTAGAATAGTTAATAGTTTCGGGTAAGCCAATGGTATTTTGTGCTTGCATTCCCAAGGGAACCAGGAGTAATATGAGTAGTTTTTTAAACAAGTAGCGCAAACGTTAGTGTGAATATAACAATAAAATGATGATGTAGTTTTGTAGTATCTTATCTCACTATAAATCAATTAATTACATTTTATGATGTAGTAATGATGTGGCAACTAATTCTTTTGTTGATGTAGATGAAAATACTTTTATGTTGTTAAAACGACTGCATTTTTATTCACTAAAACGATTGCATTATGAGATTAAAATTCCTACTGCTATGCCTAATGGTAATCATGGGCAGTTTTCTTCAGCAGGCACTGGCACAGCAAGTAGCTGTTTCAGGAAAAGTAACCAATAAAACCACGGGAGAAGCGTTAGCGGGTGCTTCCATTACCGTTCAAGGGTCAAATACCGCTACCGTGTCTGATGCCAAAGGAAGTTTCACCATCAAAGCACAAAAGGGCGCCATACTGGTAGTTACTTATACTGGTTATGAACCCCAAAAAGCTACTATTACTGATGCTACTACCATTACGATTGCCATGGAAAGTTCAGCAAATGTATTGGGAGACGTTATTGTAATAGGTTATGGTACCCAAAAAATTACCAAGGTTTCAGGTGCTATATCTACCGTAAAAAGTGAGGATATAGAAAAACTAAAGCCCGTAAGAACTGAAGAAGCCCTTCAGGGTAGAGCTTCTGGTGTAAACGTAATTCAGAGTGGTAGCCCAGGATCTAAGCCTACTGTATTAATTAGAGGTATTCCTTCTTTCTCAGGAACAGATCCTGTGGTAATTATAGATGGCGTACCTCAAACGCTTACCGATTTTAATTCTATTAATGCGGCAGATATAGAATCAATTAACGTTTTGAAGGATGCTGCTACTACAGCTATTTATGGAGTGAAAGGAGGTAACGGGGTCATTGTGGTTACTACTAAAAACGGTAAAAGAAATCAAAAAACCGATATTAATGTAAGTACCAATTTTGGAGTTCAACAAGTAGTTAATACCATTGGCGTGTTAAATGCAACAGAGTATGGTGCTATGATAAATGAGGGTAGTACTGTTGCAGGAGGTCCAATTATTTTTTCTGACCTAAGTAAATTAGGTGTAGGAACCAATTGGCAAAATGAAATTTTTAAGAACGCTTCTTTTCAAACTCATTCGGCTTCTGCCAGAGGTGGTAGTGATAAAATGACTTATTTTTTAAGTGGGGGTTATGTAGATCAGGGTGGTATAGTTGGAGGAGATAGTAAAAGCCGTTATAGCAGAGGAAACTTTACGGCTAATTTAAGCTTCGACCTTAGTTCTAAAGTGAAGTTCTTGGTAAATACAACGGCTGTTACATTAAATAGTAAGGGTATTCAAGAAAACTCTTTTAATAGTGTTATTGGCAGTGCCATCAATTTTGATCCTACAGTTTCTGTATTAAATACAGTTCCTAATACGGTAGGTCAATATGGATTTAGTAATCTTTTATTGTCGGAGATTTTTAATCCACTTACCAAGTTAGATAATACGTACAATAAAAACTTGGGTACTAAATTGTACGGAAAGTTTGAGTTACAATACGATGTAATGAAAAGCCTTAAACTTACTACACGTTTTGGTTATACTAAGTATGATGGTAATGCAAAAAGCTTTACTCCACTCATCTTTTATGGTCCATTAAACGTAGAAAATTCATTAAACGCAGATGGTTCTACAGTGGCAGGCAAGTTTAATAGTGTGGCACATGAAAAAACCAGCAACTTTAATTATACCTGGGAAACTTTTGCTAACTATAATTTTAAAATTAAAGAAGACCATCATTTTGAAACAGTGTTGGGAATGAGTGTGGCCAAAGTATCTGGTAATGCAGCAGGAGCAACCAGACAAGATGTACCTTTTAATTCTTGGGATTTTGCCGATTTTACCGCAGCAACTGGTAATAACTCTGCAACCAATACCAATGCCTTAACAGGATATTATTATCAATACTTTAGAAGAAACCTTTCTTATTTTACTCGTATCAATTACGATTATAAAGACAAGTACTTAGCTTCATTTACCGCAAGAAGAGATGGTTCTTATGCTTTTGGTTCTGAAAACAGATATGCAAACTTTTTCTCAGGTTCTGCCGGTTGGGTAGTTTCTAACGAAGACTTTTTTAAATCTAAAATATTTGATTATTTAAAAGTAAGAGGTAGTTATGGTTCCATTGGTAATGAAAATGTAAATCCACAATATGTATCCATTGTAACAGGCGGACCAAGCTATGGCCCAACTGCTAATAGTAATGGATATAATTTTGGAGATGTATTTTATCCAGGATCTACTGTAGCATCTGCTGCAAACAATGCATTGCGTTGGGAAAAACAATTGCAAGCAAATATTGGATTTGATGCGGCATTCTTAGCAAGAAAATTAAATATTAGTGTAGATTATTTTCAAAAGAATGTAGATGGATTGTTATTTACACCTTCTGCTTCTTTGTATTTAGGAACCGTGCCTATTCCCACTGCTAATATTGGTTCTACCAGAAGTCGCGGTTTAGATCTTAACATAAGCTACAATACAGTATTTGCTAATAAATTTAAATTAGGATCTACCCTAACTTTTACTACTGCTAAAAATGAAGTAACTGCTACCAATGATGATGGTACCGCAAAAATTTTAGGTGGATATTATTTTAATGGACAAAGCCAAAGTGTAACCGTTTTTGAAAAAGGCGCTACTCCAGGATATTTCTATGGGTATAAAACGATGGGCTTATTTCAAAACGCTGCTGAAATTGCAACAGCACCCACTCAAACAGGCGCAGTGCCAGGAGATATTCGTTTTGTTGATGTAAATGGGGATGGTATTATCAATGCAAATGATCGAGTAAAAATTGGTGACCCTTTTCCAACATTTACAATGGGATGGAACTTGAATTTAACTTACAAGAATGTTGATTTAAACGTGTTTACGTATGCTTCAATAGGCAATGATATTTATAAAGCCTATGAGCGCAATGCCAACTACTCTAATAAATCTAGAGAAGTACTTGCCCGTTGGACTGGCGAAGGCTCTACCAATGATTCAAGGTATCCTCGTTATTCATTTACAGATGCCAATAGCAATATTCGTGTAAGCGATCGCTATGTAGAAGATGGTTCTTTTGTAAAAATTAAAAATATACAATTGGGCTACACTTTTACCTCAGCAGCAGTAAAGAAAATGTTCAGCAGATTACATGTATATGTACAGGTTAGAAATGCATTCACCTTTACTAAATATACCGGATTTGATCCTGAAATAGCTGGTGGTATATTAGATACAGGGGTAGATCGTGGTGCATATCCACAAGCAAGAACTTTTTCTGTAGGACTTGATATTAAACTCTAATCTAAACAAATTGAAGACCATGAAAAAATTTAATTATACCATATTTACCCTAGCGTTTATTACCATGCTAACGGTATCTTGTTCTAAATGGGTAGATTATAATCCTAAAGAAGATTATGTAATTACCGAAAAAGAATATTTAAAATCCGAATCGGATTATCGCACTATGTTGGTGAGCGTATACACTCCTCTGCAGTGGTTAAATCAAGCCGTTGTTGTTGGAGAAATTGCATCTGACAATGCAGTATCTGGTGGAGAAAACGCATCGGATGTGTTGAGCTTACAACAAATTGATGATTATATACATACACCTATCAATAGCACATTACAAGAACTTTGGACAAGTGCTTACGAAGGAGTGAATCGTGCCAATTATATGACACAGTATAAAACCACCAATTTAGGAGGTACTACCGTGAACTTTGCTGGTAAAGATGCAATGTATGGTGAAGTATACTTTTTAAGAGCCTACTATTATTTCACATTAGTGAAATTCTTTGGTGATGTGCCTTTGTTTGTAGATAAACGGTTAGGCTTATCCGACTCAAAATTATTAAAAAGGGCTGCTAAAGCAGATGTGTACAAACAAATAGAAACCGATTTGAATGCAGCCATTGCTGTATTGCCAGCTAATCAAGCACAAAAAGGACGAATTACTAAATATGCTGCACAGGCTTTATTGGGTAAAGTATTATTGTATCAAAATAAATTTGATGCTGCTGCAACTGCTTTAGAATCGGTAATTACCGCCAATGCATTTACGTTGGTAAGTAATTATGCTAATATGTTTTTAGCAAGTGGAGAAAATGGTACAGAATCTGTATTTGAAATTCAGTACAGTAATAATTCTCCGTATTATAACTGGGGCGGAGCAACCAGAGGACAAGGAAATTATGCAGTGCAACAATGTGGTGTGCGTGGATTAAATGGAACTGGTTCAATGCCTTATGCTGCAGGATGGAGTACCAATTTACCAACTCAAAATTTAGCTGCAGCATATACCGCAGGAGATCAGCGTAAAGAGGTCACTGTTTTAGATATTGAAGCATACAAAACAGCTAATCCAGCTTTAAATATTACTTACCAAGTAGCGCCGTATAAAAATACAGGATTGTACAATCAAAAATACCTGCCTCGTAAAGGAGAAACTTCGGGACAGTTAGAATTGAATTATACCAATAATTTTAGAATCATTCGCTATGCAGATGTATTGTTGATGGCGGCGGAAGCATTTAATAGAGCAACTGCACCAAATGATGCAAAAGCCTTGGGGTATTTAAATAAAGTAAGAGAACGTGCATTTGGTAATACAACAAATAATGTTAGCGCAAGTGGTACTGCATTAAGAGATGCTATTTGGAATGAGCGTAGACTAGAATTGGCTATGGAAGGAGATCGCTTTTTTGATTTAGTAAGAACTGGCCAAGCAGTATCTAAAATTACTGGATTTAAAGCTGGTAAACATGAAGTGTTTCCAATACCACAGCAGGAAGTAGAAATTTCTGGCTTAACTCAAAACAGTGGCTATTAATCAATCTAACAAAACTTACAAAATGAAAATATTTTACTATTTAATGAGCGCAGTACTGGTAGTATTACTTTTTGCTGGTTGCAAAAAGGAATATACAGATACTTCCTTTGTAGATGCTGCTACGGTTCCCGATAAATTGAGTGCACTATTTACAATAACGCAAGACAATACCGGACTTGTTACTATTACCCCCAACGGAGAAGGTGCGGTGTCTTATGATGTATATTATGGAGACGCCACCGCCACTCCGGTAAAAGTTTCTGCAGGAAAAAGCACTACCCATATTTATAAAGAAGGGGTGTTTAATGTAAAACTAGTAGCGTATAATATTGCGGGTAAAACCACAGAAAAAATACAACAACTAACGGTTACTTTTCGTGCTCCTGAAAATTTAGAAGCAACAGCAGTTATTGATGCAAGTAATAATTTTAAAGTAAACGTTGGTGCTAAAGCTATTTACGAAACATTTTTTCAAGTGTATTTTGGAGATGTACCCAATGAAGTACCTACTAATTTTAATGAAGGACAAACCGTAAGCCATGTGTATACAGCTACAGGAACCTATACTGTAAAAGTAGTAGCATTAAGCGGTGGGGCTGCAAAAACAGAATTTACCAAAGTAATTACCATTGTAGATCCAGTTTTATTACCAGTATCTTTTGAGTCTCCTACCTTAAATTATCAATTCAGCAATTTTGATGGAGGTAATTCAACTGTAATAGATAACCCTTTTAAATCGGGCATCAATACCAGTAATAAAGTGGGTAGAATGATTAAGAGTGCAGGACAACCTTGGGGTGGTTCTGTAATGCCATTGAGTGCTCCGATAGACTTTAGCACCAATAAAGTATTTAGAATGAAAGTGTACTCTCCAAGAGTAGGAGCTAAAGTGTTATTGAAAGTAGAGAATGCAGGAAATGGTGCCATTAATTTTGAAAAAGAAAGAACAACTACAGTTGCTAATGCATGGGAAGAAATTGGATTTGATTTCAGCACCATCAATACCGCCAATGTATACAATAATATTGTATTGATTTTTGAATTAGGAACCATGGGTGATGGCTCTGCTAATTTTACTTTCTTATTTGATGATATTCAGTTAGCAGCTACCATGCCATCTAATCAAATAAATCTTCCAGTAACTTTTGATGTGGCAGGAGTAAACTATACTGTAACCGATTTTGGAAATAATTCAACCATTGATGACGTTGATCCTACAAGTGCTGGGAATAAGGTAAAGAAAACCACCAAGCTAAATGGAGCAGAAACATGGGCAGGAACAACCATAGGAACACCAACTGGTTTTTCATCAGCCATTCCTATTAATAGCACTACATCTCAAATGAGTGTGCGTGTATATTCACCAGCCGCTGGTATAAAAATTCGTTTAAAAATTGAAGATGCCAATGACAATACCAAATCAGTAGAAACAGATGCCAATACAACTGTAGCCAATGCATGGGAAACATTAATTTTTGATTTTAATAATCAAGCTGCAGGAACAGCCGCATTAAATGCAGCATACACCTATAATAAAGCATCTATATTTTTTGATTTTGGAAATGCAGGAACTGGAAAAGTATTTTATTGGGATGATGTGAAATACTTAACCACCAATGTAGTTACTGGTGTATCAATACCCTTAGATTTTGAAAATACAGCACTTACTTACACGTTTACTAATTTTGGTGGAGGCGCTGTAACTGTTGTAGATAATCCATTTAAAACAGGTATTAATACCAGCAATAAAGTGGGTAAAATGATTAAGGGTGCTGGAGAAGTATACGGTGGATCATTTATAGAATTGGCAGGGCCAATTGATTTTACCAAGAAGACCTTTAAAATGAAAGTGTATTCTCCAAGAGTGGGTGCGAAAGTATTGCTGAAAGTAGAAAATGCAACCAATGGTGCATTAAACTTTGAAAAAGAAGTAAGTACCACGGTGGCCAATGGATGGGAAGAACTCACTTTTGATTATAGCACTATAAACACTGCAAACAGTTATCATAAGGTTGTATTGATCTTTGATTTAGGAACAGCAGGTGATGGTTCAGCTAATTTCACGTTCTATTTTGATGATATCAATCTTTTTTAAAAGTATAAAACAAATTATATGTTGAAGTATATCACTAAACTAACTGTTGTACTACTGATTACCCAGCTTTGGATTTCAGGATGTAAAAAAACAGAATACAATTTTGGTACTGTAAAAGTTCCAAGTGCACTAACCCTTACCGCAACTGTAGCAGGCGTTGATGCTAGTAATCCTAATGGAAATGGAACAGGAACGGTAGTCATTAAAGCAACTGCTGCCAATGCCCTTAGTTATAATATAGACTTTGGTGATGGAAAAACCCAAGTAGTGCCTGCAGGTACCCTAACGTATAAATATACAACACCAGGTACCAATGATTTTATGATTACAGTAAATGCAATCGGAACTGGAGGAGCGGTAAGTACTATTAGTAAAAAAGTTACTGTATTTGTAGCTTTTGAAATTCCTGTAAATATTGTTGCTGCTTTAACAGGAGGCAGTTCTAAAATTTGGGTAACCGATCAAAATGCAGTAGGGCATTTTGGAGTAGGACCAGCCACAGAGTTTTCACCTATATGGTATGCAGCGGGTCCTGGAACAAGAGAACCCTGTGCGTATGATGATGAAATTAGTTTTAGTAAAGATGCCAATAACAATATCACGATGACCATTGATAATAAAGGACAATCCTTTTCTATAGGTGCAGCAAGTGCATTTTATGGATTTAGTGGTGGAGATGCTTGTTTTGCAATGGATGTAGCTGCACCACGTAAATTGAGTTTTATGGATGCAAGTACTGGCTCAACTGCTGCTAATTCTACCAGAATTGCATTTACTGTACCGGGTAATGGAATTATTAACTTTGGAACAGGCGGAACCAGTTATGAAATACTATCCATTTCTGCAACCGAGTTAAGCCTAAGAAATATTGGTATTGATGGAA
Organism: Sediminibacterium sp.; assembly: GCA_036170555.1. GTDB lineage: Bacteria > Bacteroidota > Bacteroidia > Chitinophagales > Chitinophagaceae > Sediminibacterium. The sequence goes on from JAVHPL010000142.1 coordinate 11,306, forward strand.
ATTCTTGGTACCAAAAATTAAAAGCTAAATAAGCATGAAGTATATTTTAAGTGTGATTGGTTTCAGTTCTTTCTTGTTGCTTAGTTGCGGCAAGAAAGAAACTGCGCCATCTGCACTAACCCCCACTAATCTTACCCTTCAGGCAGTGGTTAGTACAGATAATAGTGGAAGCGTAAATTTTACAGCTACAGCTACCAATGCAAGTACTTATGAGTTTGATTTTGGAAACGGTATTTTTCAAACTGCTCCTACAGGAGTAGTTACATATAAATATCCTGCTACTGGAACTTATACTGTGAATGTTATTGCTAAAAGTAGCACAGGGCAAAGTGTTTCTACATCTACTACTATAACCGTAACAGTAGCATTATCGTTGGTATTTTCAGATGAGTTTGATGCAGCAGGTGCTCCAGATCCTTCTAAATGGGGTTATGATATAGGAACAGGTTCGGGCGGATGGGGTAATAATGAGGTGCAATATTATACCAATCGCTTAGATAATGCATTTGTATCGAATGGTACATTAAAAATTAAAGCCATTAAAGAAAATTTTAGTGGAAGTGCTTATACCTCTGCCCGTATTTTAAGCATGAATAAATTTTCTTTTAAATATGGTAAGGTAGAAATAAAAGCTAAATTACCTGCTGGTGTTGGAACCTGGCCTGCTTTATGGACATTGGGTAGTAATATTAATACAGTAGGTTGGCCAGCATGTGGAGAGTTAGACATTATGGAACACAAAGGATCTCAACTTAATAAAATTTATGGCACAGCTCATTACCCTGCAAGATTTGGTGGTAATGCAGATGGTGGTACGAAAGATATTCTAGACGCTACAACCGCATTTCATGTTTATTCAATGGAGTGGAATGCAACCGCTGTAAAATTTATTGTAGATGGAACAGTATATCATACAGTAGCTAATAATTCTTCATTACCTTTCAACCAGAATTTCTTTTTAATCATGAACCTAGCAATGGGTGGAACATTTGGTGGAGCAGTAGATAATTCGTTTAGTAATGCCACCATGGAAGTAGATTATGTAAGGGTTTATCAGTAGAAGCAAGAAAACATTATGAAGCAATCAATTTATAGCATTAGCAGGTTTGTGTTTATCCTGTTAGTGCTTTTTTCATCTAAAGCAAACACTCAATACAACAAATTAGTTTGGAGTGATGAATTTAATGGAAGCGGGTTACCCGATTCTGGAAAATGGAGTTATGATAAAGGAAGAGGATGTCCACAAAATTGCGGATGGGGAAATAATGAATTACAGTATTATACGGCATACAATACCAAGAATGCTCGTGTAGAAAATGGGTACTTGGTAGTGGAAGCGTTAAAAGAAAAGATAGAAGGAGCAGCCTATTCATCTGCTAGATTGGCAACTAAAAACAAAGGTGATTGGAAGTATGGGCGAATAGATATACGCGCTAAGCTACCTGCAGGACGAGGCATGTGGCCCGCTATATGGATGTTACCCACCGATTGGAAATATGGTGGATGGCCGCATAGTGGAGAAATAGATATTATGGAGAATGTGGGCTATTGGCCCGATTCGGTGTTAGGAACGGTACATACCAATGCATACAATGGTATGAAAGGAACACAAAAAACAGCGGGATTACATTTTAAAGATTTATCTACTGCGTTTCATGAGTATAGTATTGTTTGGACTGCAGATGTAATAAAATTTTATGTAGACAACCAATTGTACAATGAATTTTCAAACAGTAAAAAATCAGTTGACGAATGGCCTTTTGACCAGCGCTTTCATTTATTAATTAATATAGCAGTAGGCGGAAATTGGGGCGGAAAATTTGGAGTAGATGATGGTATTTTTCCACAGCGTATGCTAGTAGATTATGTTCGGGTTTACCAATAAATTAATGTTGGGTTTCATTTACAATGGAACGAATGGCTTTATCTAGTTTATGCGCCGCTTCATCTAAGCTGCCAAGTAATGCTATTTTTTCTTCGATGGTATTGCATAAATTAATCACTCTAATAATACCCATGATGGAAGTAAGTGGGCCTCTTATTTCATGGCTTTGTTGCCAAGCAATATTTTTTAGTTTAGCAGTAATTTTTTTGTGTTCTGATATATCTTCTTTAATGGCTAAAAACTGCAGTATTTCGTTCTGATCATTTTTGATGGGATAGATGGAGGCGGATTCCCAATAATATGTACCGTTTTTTTTCTTGTTTTTAAATTCACCCTTCCAGTTTTTTCCTGCAGTAATTGTTTCCCATAGATTTTTATATTCTGCTTCTGAAGTATAGCCCGATTTTAATACTCTAGGATTTTTACCAATTACTTCCTCTTTAGTATAGCCCGATACTTCAACAAATTTATTGTTGGCAAATAAAATGTTACCTGCTAAATCGGCAATGATAATGCTTATTGGGCTATGTTCTACCGCTTGGGATAATTGACTTGCTTTATTCTTATATAAAGTAAGTTCTTCAATAATGGTATCAATTCTGGTACCAATTTTTTTTGAAACAATAGAAATAATCAATCCAACAACAATTAATTTACCAATGTCTACGATACTTTTTGCAAAAGTAACAGAATTAGAAAGGGTGTTTAAAAAGTAGATATCTATAAAATTATTTATAGATATAGTGATGAAAAGAATTGGCATCAAATTGCGCATCATTAATGCCCTGGTAGAATTTCCTATAAAAAAACTAAGCGGAGCTGTTTCTTTCCCCGCAGCAAATAAAAGACTAGAAGCAAATAAAAAGAAGCAAAGGCTAGAAGGCCAAGCTATGGGGATAAATCCTTTATTATAAAAGAAAGGGACCCCATAAGCATATCCTACTAACATAATATAAGCAAAGCATAAAACAAATACACTAAAATAAACAGAAATTTGTTTGTGATTTTTTAAAATGAACAGTTGACTAATACTGCAGCATATAAAACAAAAAGCAGTTAGGCCGCTCATTTTGCCTGTAATAACGCCCTTTATTTCACTGGTTTCACGAAAAATAAAATCACTTAGATTATAGGTATAATGGGTATATACATCTATCAGTGTTAGGAAGCTAACGAAAATGGAAAATGTATTGATTAGTAGAATGATTCTGCGGACCAATTTATTACCTGCAAAACTATTTAAAAGAATAGATGCAATAGAAAGTAAAACAAAAACAAATGCCGTTTCATCGGCCATTGGAATAAAATTTTTTCCAAAGCTACTTAGGTTTTGCAAGCCCATTTGCCAGGCTACTTGTACAAAGAATACTAATAATAAAATTAAGATGCTGCAAAGAATTGAAACTTTACGTATGCTATAATTTATTAATTGATTGTTCTGCTCATACTTCATAAAACAGAGGAGTAGATCATTAGAAATTGGATATACATAAAATTACGAGTAATTTATGATAAAGTGGTTAGTTATGAGTTCTAGTTGCTGAAGCGACTAACTGGTTTAATGAAGTGCTTGTAATTTATCAAAACATTGCATTAATTTTACAATACAATGACAATAGCACAGGTAGCTACTCCCCCCGAAATAACTATACCTGGCCATTGACTGTTCAAAACTAGTTACCCAGTATATAACCTATTGGAAATGCCCAAAAACAAATCTGCAGTATTGCGTTATAGAATTATTGATGGTTGTTTAACCAATAGCATGCATCCCTATCCAAGTTTAGAATCAATCCATCAAAAAGTAGAATCGCAGTTAGAAAAAGCCATTTCAATTTCTATGTTAAATAAAGATTTGGCGGCGATGAAAGAAATGTATGGGGCGCCCATTGTTTACCATAAACAGAAAGGTGGGTATTGTTATAGCGAACCCGATTTTTCTATTTCAGAATTCCCCTTAACCGAAGAAGAACGAGAGGCATTGGATTTTTCCACTGCACTCTTACAGCAAATCCGTGGCACCAGATTATTTCAGCAATTTGAAAATGCCATCAATAAAGTAATAGAAGGGTATAGAATTAGTAAAATTATTGGTGTATCGCAGCGACAGTTTTTACAAGTAGAAGAACCCGTGCGAGCGCAAGACAGCCCTTACTTAGAACAATTGTTGCAAAGTATTATACACCAACAGCCATTAGCTATTACCTATCAAGGATATGGACGCGAATCTAAGCTGCACCAGTTTTCTGCTCATTTATTAAAAGAGTATCACAACTGCTGGTATGTAGTGGGTTACTCCGATAGAAGTAAAAATTTATTGATGTTTGCGCTTGATAGAATTAAAAATATCAACAACAGCGATAGTAATTATATTAAAATTGAGGGCTTTGATCCCGATGATTTTTTCAGGTATTCATTTGGTATCACACAAATTCATGGGGCAAAACCCGAAAAAGTTTTGTTGCAGTTTACGGCATATCAAGCACCGTTTATTTTAAATCAACCCTTACATCATTCGCAAAAAGTGTTGAAGCAGAATGAGGATCTTGTAGAAATAGAATATCATGTGTATATTACCACAGAATTGGTGATGACCATTCTTTCTTATGGAAAGGAGGTTAAAGTATTACAACCTCAAACTTTAAAAGACCGAATCAAAGCTACTGTGCAAGAAATGGCTGCTCAGTATAAATAAGATCCCTCCCCAATTAATATATAAAACATCGGTCTGCAAATAGGTTGCAGACAGGACAGTTATTTTTGTTTGTAAATATAATTATGATGGAACCCATGGTATTTATTATTGGAGGATCAGTGGTATTGTTAGCCATTTTAGCCACCTTATTTTATGCAAAGTCTCGCACAGCGGCTCAGTTGACAGTTTTACAAGAACAGGTTAAACAAAAAGACATACAGTTACAAGAGCAAATGAGTGCGCGTATTTTATTGCAAACAGAGAAGGAACAGTTGTTGGCCAAAGTTTCTAAAACAGAAGCACAGCTAGAGAACAGCCAACAGGCATTGATACAAGCTAAAGAAACCAGCGATAAGCTAAGTACTCAACTAAAGTTGGAGTTTGCGGAGATTGCTCAGAAAGTAATGCAAAGCAATAGTGAGCAAATGCGCGCTACAAGCGAAGAAAAAATCGGCGAAATATTAAAACCATTCAAAACCGAGTTGGGGGAATTTAAGAAGAAGGTGGATGATGTATATGTAGCTGAAGCTAAAGATAGGCATGTATTAAAAACAGAAATAGACCGACTCATTACTATGAGCCAACAAGTAAGCCAGGAGGCTAATAATTTAACCACTGCATTAAAGGGTAATAATAAAACGCAGGGTAATTGGGGTGAAATGTTGTTGGAAAGTATTTTAGAACACAGTGGATTAGAAAAAGGAAGGGAATTTGTAACGCAAGAATTTATTAAAGATGCAGGAGGCAATATCATTAAAGATGAGGAAGGACGAGGCTTACAGCCCGATGTAATGGTGTATTACCCAGATCAACGTACAATTATTATTGACTCTAAAGTTTCGTTGGTGAATTGGGAACAATATGTAAATAGTGAAGACGAAGCGGATCGCAAGAGAGGGTTAGAGTTGCACCTGGCTTCGTTGAGAAATCATATTGATGGCCTAAGTAAAAAGAATTACCCTAAATATGCCAAGGCACTGGATTATGTATTGTTGTTTGTGCCAATAGAGCCTGCATTTTTAGAAGCAGTAAAAAAAGACACCAATCTTTGGAAGTATGCCTACGATAAAAAAATCATGCTGGTAAGCCCTACTAATTTGTTGGCGGTATTAAAAATTATTGCAGACCTCTGGAAGGTAGAGCAGCAAAATCAAAATGCCATAGAGATAGCAGAGAAAGCGGGTAACATGTATGATAAGTTTGTGGGCTTCATCGGTAATTTAGAAGATGTGGGAAAGAAGATTGGTGCGGCACAAGAATCTTATAATGTAGCGTTTAATCAATTGAGTACTGGCCGAGGAAATTTAGTAGGCCGTGCGGAAGAGCTGAAGAAAATGGGTGCTGCAGCACAGAAACAAATTCCTGATAAAATATTATATGATTTGAAATAGAATTTAATTATGGCGAATTCGCCGTAATTAAAAAGAGGGATAAATGTGTAAATTGCTTTAGTTTGAATTAACTTATTTAAAAGAAAAACAATGAAAGAAACTGAAGAAATAAAACAAGCTCTGATAAATTTTAGAAATGAAAGAGATTGGGAACAGTTTCATAATCCTAAAGATTTAGCACTTGCCATAAATATTGAAGCAGGTGAATTATTGGAATTATTTCTTTGGAAAAATCCTGATGAAGCTAATAGAGCAAAAGTTAAAGAAGAGTTAGCTGATATTTTGGCTTATGCTTTTTTATTAGCAGATAAATACGGCTTTGATATTAAAGAAATGGTGATGAATAAAATTAAAATAAATGGAGAGAAGTATCCTATTGATAAATCAAAAGGGTCCTCAAAAAAATATAATGAGCTATGATTGTTTATCAAGCCAATAAAACTCAGTTTATTTCTGATGTTTTCTCAAATGATATAGAGAATATTGTTTTAAATAATGTTAGAAGAAAGTTGAATAGAGGTGCGGGTGCTTCTGAAATAAAATCTTGGGCTAATTCGCTAGGTTTTATGGAAAGGATTATGCGAGATGATCAGATACCTTCTGATTGTGGCATAGCTATTGAATATCAGATTCCTCAAACAGGTAAAAGAATTGACTTTATTATTTCCGGACAAGATCCAGATAATAAAGATTCTGTTATGCTAATTGAATTAAAGCAATGGTCAGAAGCAAATCTTACTAGTAAAGATTCAATTGTTGAAACATATGTTGGAGGAAGATTAGGTGAACATACTCATCCATCTTATCAGGCTTGGTCTTATGCTACTTTGTTACAGGGATTTAATGAAGTAGTATATACAGAAAATATTAGTCTACATCCTTGTGCTTATTTGCATAATTATGTTGAAGATAATGTGATTAAAAATCAATTTTATGCTGATTATATTTCTAAAGCTCCTGTTTTTTTAAAAAGTGATGCTCATAAACTCTCCGAATTTATAAAGAAGCATATCCGATATGGCGATAAATCTAATATTTTATATCGAATAGAAAATGGAAGAATACGACCTTCAAAATTATTGGCAGATAGTGTGAGCAAAATGCTAAAGGGGAATCAAGAGTTTGTGATGATTGATGATCAAAAAGTAGTTTATGAAAATGCAGTGGCATTAGCATGCAAGGCAGGTGCTAAAAAGAAGCAAGTATTAATTGTACAAGGTGGTCCTGGCACAGGAAAATCGGTAGTTGCAATTAATTTGCTAGTTGCTTTAACAAAAAAAGGATTATTGTCTAAATATGTTTCTAAAAATGCTGCCCCTAGAGCAGTATATGAATCCAAGTTAAAAGGGAACGCAACTGGAACAGAAATCAGAAATTTTTTTGGAGGTTCTGGAGCTTTTATAGATACAAAGAATAGTGAATTTGATGCATTAATTATTGATGAAGCACATCGTTTAAATAAATTCAGTGGATTGTTTGGGAATTTAGGAGAGAATCAAATAAAAGAAATTATTGACGCAACTAAGTGTGCTGTCTTTTTTATTGATGAAGATCAGCGAGTAACCCTAAAAGATATTGGACGTCAAGAGGAAATTGAAAAATGGGCATTTATCGCTGGTGCTGAAGTTACTGAGATGGTATTAAACTCCCAGTTCAGGTGCAATGGTTCTGATGGTTACCTTTCTTGGTTGGATAATACACTTCAAATAAAAGAGACTGCGAATACTCTTTTTGAAGAAATTGATTATGACTTTAAAGTAGTGGATACTCCATCTGAACTAAGAAACATTATTGTTGAAAAAAATAAAGTTAATAATCGCTCTCGTATTGTTGCTGGTTATTGTTGGAAATGGCCAAGTAAAAAAAATCCAAACGCTTATGATATTGAGTTTCCCGAATATGATTTTAGAATGAAGTGGAATTTAACCGAAGAGGGAAGCAAATGGATAATTAGCCCTGATTCAGTAAATCAAATCGGTTGTATTCATACTTGTCAAGGCTTAGAAGTAGATTATATTGGTGTAATTATAGGAGAAGATTTAGTTGTAAGAAATGGAATTGTAATAACAGATGCCTCTAATAGAGCTAGCTCTGATAATTCTGTAAAGGGCTATAAAAAAATGATTAAAGAAAATCCGATTGAGGCTTTTAAAACTTTAGACAGGATAATAAAAAACACTTATAGAACATTAATGACAAGAGGAATGAAAGGTTGTTATATATATTGTGTAGATAAGGAAACTGCTAATTATTTTAAAGAACAAATCAAACTTAAAATCCCCTAATTCCTATTCCCCACATACGGGCAAAATTCAATTAAAAAATCTTTAGCTGTTTGTAATAGGCATTGCTTACATCATCTTTACAAATAGGTTCATTGCTATTTATTGCTAAAATTTCATAATACTTACTAATAGGCTGCTTTTCACTACCCACTTTGGCTATTTTCCCATAAATGATCTACCTAGGCGCTCCCTTCGCCAGGGATTATTTTGGTTCATGTTACCTTAGGTTCAATTGCTTTACACCACCAGACCCCGTAGTTTTTATCCTCTAACCCCCTTATTTTTAGCAGTAAATGACTGTTTATTTTACAGTTCGTACCTTTGTTATGAATGTTTTCTTACATTCATAGTAGTTGTATATTATTAAAATGTTAACAGCGGATGGTACAAGAACAATTATTGGAAAAAATCAACTCTTTCACTGCACCCGACGATCTTAAAAACGCGGGTATTTACCCTTATTTTAGGCCTATTGATGAGAACCACGACACAGAAGTGCAAATTGGAGGCAAAAAAATACTCATGTTTGGCTCTAATAGCTATATGGGCCTTACCAACCATCCTGAAGTGTTAAAAGCGGCCAAAGATGCTATTGAGCTTTTTGGTAGTAGTTGCTCGGGCTCTCGTTTTTTAAATGGTACTTCTAGTGTTCATATTGAACTAGAAAAGGAACTGGCTACTTACTTGGGAAAAGAATCTGTGTTAACTTTTACCACTGGTTTTCAAACCAATTTAGGGGCTGTTTCTGCCCTTACTGGTCGTAATGGGGTTATATTTTTAGACGAACTAGACCATGCTTCCATTATTGAAGGGGCTCGGTTGAGTTTTTCTAAAGTATTAAAATATGCTCATAACAATATGCAAGACCTAGAGCAGAAATTAAAAACGGTTTCGGATGATAAAATAAAAATGATTGTTACCGATGGTATTTTTAGCATGGAAGGAGATATCTGTAATCTGCCTGAAATTGTGCGTTTAGCTAAAAAATATAAATCATTGGTGATGGTGGATGATGCGCATTCCTTGGGTGTATTGGGTAAGTCTGGCAGAGGTACTGCGGATCATTTTGGATTAACCAATGAAGTAGATTTAATAGTGGGAACATTTAGTAAATCCCTCGCTTCGCTCGGGGGATATGTGGCGGGCAATAAAAATATCATCAATTTTATTAAGCATAATGCCCGCCCGATGATTTTTAGTGCAAGCACACCACCCTCTGTTGCTGCTGCTGCTTTAGCAGCATTACGTATTATTAAAAAAGAACCTCAACGTCAAAAAGCTTTGTGGGATAATACCCATTATATGGTGAACTCTTTAACAGAGCTGGGCTTTGATATGGGCTGTTCTAAATCTCCCATTATACCCATTTATATACGAGATAATTTCTTAACCTTTCAGTTTACACAACGCTTATTCGAAGAAGGTATTTTTGTAAATCCTGTTGTGTCTCCTGCTGTTAAAAGTGATTCATCTTTAGTTAGAATGAGTATCATGGCCACACATACTAAGGAACAATTAGATATGGCTTTAGAAAAAATTGTATTGGTTGCCAATGAACTGCAAGTACATCGGCATGCTTCTGTGGCTTAATACTTTATCTATACCAACGTAATCATCTTTATCAATGACAATATCAATTGTAGAAGTTACGAACAAGAAACTAATGAATGCGTTTCTAAACTTTCCGTATGAATTGTATAAGGGCAATCCATACAATGTTCCTGCGCTCCGTTTTGATGAAGCCAATACATTAAATCCTAAAAAAAATCCTGCGTTTGATCATTGTGAAGCCAAATATTGGTTGGCCTATCAAAACAATCAAGTGGTAGGCCGTATTGCTGGTATTTATCACAAAGCTTATATTGAAAAATGGAAAAATAAATACCTGCGTTTTGGTTGGATAGATTTTATAGAAGACATAGAAGTAGCGAGGGCATTATTAACTACCGTTGAAAATTGGGCCAAAGAAAAAAATCTTACTGCAGTTCATGGCCCACTGGGTTTTACCGATCTAGATTATGAAGGAATGTTGGTAGATGGATTTGAAGAACGTGGCACCATGGCTACTATTTACAACTTTCCTTACTATCCTAAAATGCTAGATGCACTTGGCTATGCTAAAGACGTAGACTGGGTAGAATATAGAGTAAACGTGCCTGCTAAAACTTCAGATAAGATTCATAAAATTGCCGAGCTGGTTAAAAAAAGATATCAATTACATGTTGTGAAATTTAAAAAGGCTAAAGATTTATTACCTTATTCCAAACAAATTTTTCAACTCATCAACGAAACCTATTCCGATTTATATGGTGTGGTAGAATTAACCGATAAGCAAATTGATTACTATACCAAAATGTATTTCTCTATGATTAAAACGGAGTTCATTATTTTAATTGCTGATAAAAATAATAAACTGGTTGGTGTAGGTATTACCATGCCGTCTTTATCTAAAGCCTTGCAAAAAGCCAAGGGTAGTTTATTCCCTTTTGGATTTATTCATTTACTTAAAGCATTAAAGAAAAACAATGAGGCCGATATGTTATTGGTAGGCATTGATAAAGCCTATCAAGGCAAGGGAGTAAATGCGCTGGTATTACAACAAACCAATGAAGCCTTTAATAGAAATGGTATTGTAATTGCAGAGTCTAATCCGGAGTTAGAAGTGAATACCAAAGTGCAATCTATCTGGGATGATTTTGATGCTCGTCAACACAAACGCAGAAGATGCTTTATTAAACAGCTATCTTAATACTGGCCAATTATGCCAAATATTTTAATAACGGGTGCCAGTGGTTTTATTGGAAGTTCTTTAGTTGAAATGGCTTTACAAAAAGGGTATACCACTTTTGCAGGTGTTCGTAAAACTAGCAGCAAAAATTATTTAAATCATCCAAATGTTCATTTGCTTGAACTCAATTTTAGTAATCAAACGATTTTAGAAAACCAATTGAATGCTTGCGCGCAAAAACATGGGCATTTCGATTTTGTAGTGCATGTAGCTGGCCTCACTAAATCTATTTTTCCAGAAGCTTATTTTGATGTGAATTTAGGCAATACCCAACGTTTTGTTCAGGCCTTATTGAATACAGGATTAATTCCCAATAAATTTATTTTTATCAGCAGCCTTGCTTCTTATGGGCCCGGTATTGTTGGAGGTGCACCCATCACGATTGCGCAAACCCAAGCTCCTATTACCGCTTATGGCAAAAGCAAATTAGCTGCCGAACAGTTTTTACGGCAATCACCCAATTTGCCATTTGTTATTTTACATCCTACTACGGTATATGGTCCGCGCGAAAAAGATTTATTGGTATTAATTAAATCTATCAATCAGGGCATTGAATTATTTATTGGCAACAAGCAACAACAATTGAGTTTTATTCATGTGGCAGATGTTTGCAAAGCCGTTTTTTTAAGCATTGAAGCGCCAATTGTAAATTCTGCTTTTTTGCTTTCAGATACAATGAATTATTCAGCTACCGAATTTAATGGCATGGTAAAAAATATATTGGGTAAAAAAACCATTCAATTAGTAGTGCCTGTTGCCCTTGCCCGAATGGGAGCCAAAATAGCTGATCAAATAGGTAAACTAAAAGGCAGTACACCCATCTTTAATAGCGAACGTCTCAACGAATTTGAAGCCAATAACTGGGCTGTTGATGCAAGCCCCTTAAAAGCGCTCGGCTTTGTACCCGATTATCCCTTGCAACAAGGATTAATTCATACAATTGATTGGTATAAACAGCAAGGATGGTTGTAATATTGTGGTAGCCTACAATCAACAACCTCATGAAAAAAAATAACCTCGCTTTTGTGTCATCTAGCTATTTCTCAACATTCGTACATTTTTCTTCGCAGTACAAATTGTTATCTAAATGCAAATCAATTTCGCTATGCTTCTTGTTATCGCTTTTCTTACTGTTTAATAATAGTGCTGGTGCGCAAGTATCTAAAGATGCGTTTGTGCCTTGTCAAGAAATGCCTGCACTAATAACACAGTATGCAACTGATGCCCGAACCCTTAGTCGTTTTTATAGCCCTGCATTAAATAATAGTCGTGGAGGATATGGTGCAGATGCCCCCCTTGGTTCTCCTGAAAAAAACAAGCGCTTGCAACAATTGATTAAAGACTATCAGCAAAAATTGGCTACACTCAATTTTAAAAGTCTTTCTCAGGAATGTAAAGCCGATTATATTTTATTCAAAAGAGACCTTGCAGAAAAATCACGTTTGCTTACCCAAGAAGCAACTGCAGTAGAAAAATTAACTGCATGGTTTCCCTTTGCAACGCAGGTGTATGCATTAGAACAGCAACGCCGCAGGGGCCATCAACCAAATGCTGAAGCGGTTGCTAAAGATTGGAACAAAATAACCAATGAAATTGCTGCATTGCAAACTAAATTGTCAACAGATAAAACAATTGAGAACGATGCTGTACAAACAGCTACCGCCCTTATTAATAATTTAAAACAAACCATACAAAGTATTTTTGAATTTTACAATGGATACGATCCCTTGTTTACTTGGTGGGTTCCCTCTGCGCAAAAAAAATTAGACGATGCGTTAACGGCTTATAGTATTACTTTTAAAAGCAAAACTGGTAAGGGTTTAGTGGCAACAGATCAAAGTGGAATTGTGGGCATTATTGCTGGTAGAGAAAATTTAATGAAGCAATTGCAACAAGAAATGATTCCTTATACCCCCGAAGAACTCATTGATATTGCCAACAAAGAATTTGCTTGGTGTGATGCTGAAATGTTGAAAGCTTCACGCGAAATGGGTTTTGGAGATGATTGGAAAGCCGCTTTAGAAAAAGTAAAAAACACCTATGTTCCCGAAGGAAAACAACCCGAAGCCATTTTAAAATTATATACTGAGAGTATTGATTTTTTAAAAAAGAACAACCTCATTACCATTCCTCCCATGGCCGAAGAAACCTGGGGTATGATGATGATGAGCCCCGAACGTCAATTGATTGCTCCTTTCTTTTTAGGGGGTGCGGATATCATTATTTCTTATCCTACCAATACTATGGCGTATGAAGATCGTATGATGAGTATGCGCGGTAATAATCCGCATTTTTCTCGCGCTACGGTACACCATGAATTAATTGCTGGTCATAATTTACAGCAGTTTGTAAATGCCCGTACCCGCACTTATAGAAATTTTGGTACGCCTTTTTGGACGGAGGGTTGGTCTTTGTACTGGGAATTAATTTTATGGGATTTGGGCTTTCCTAAAACTCCAGAAGATAAAATAGGTATGCTTTTTTGGCATATGCATCGCTGTGCACGCATCATTTTTTCTTTAAATTATCATACGGGTAAATGGACACCTCAACAATGTATTAACTTTTTGGTTGATAGGGTAGGCCATGAACGTGCCAATGCAGAAGGTGAAGTAAGAAGATCTTTTACAGGTCAATATCCTCCATTGTATCAATTGGCTTATTTAACAGGAGGTCGTCAATTTTATGCATTGAAAAAAGAATTGGTAGACACGAAGAAAATGTCCTACAAACAATTTCATGATGCCATTTTAAGTTTAAACGCCATGCCTGTTGAAATGATCAGAGCCATTCTTACGCAACAACCTTTAACCGAAAACTTTAGCACTAGCTGGAGGTTTTATAATGAGTAATAGTTTAAAATACGAGCAAAAATTGCAAAGAAAAGTGTATGATGATAGTCAACAAAAAATAGGTACATAAAATACAATCAAAATAATTTTACAAAAGGCAATTAAATTATTCTTTAATAAGGTGCTAAATATTTTTTTATGAATAGAAGAAAATTTTTAAAAAATAGTTCCCTCGCAGGTTTTGGTGTAACGGCTGCTGCTGCTACTGGTGCCACTTTAATTGGTGCTACGGCTTGTAATACCAATAGTAATAATAATGGTACGGCGGTTGGTTCCGTAAGCAAAAACAACAGCGCATTAAACAATGCCCCGTTTAGCGATCCATTTGAATTAAATGAAATTACCGTTGGGCAATTGCAGGAACAAATGCAATCGGGTAAAACCACTGCTAAAAAATTAACTGAACTATACCTGCAACGCATAGTGGCCATTGATAAAAATGGTCCTTCTTTGCATTCGGTTATTGAAATAAATCCCGATGCTATTGCTATTGCAGAAGCCCTAGATCAAGAACGCAAAAACGGAAAGCTTCGCGGCCCACTGCATGGTATTCCTGTTTTAATAAAAGACAATATTAATACCGCCGACAAAATGAAAACCTCTGCTGGTTCTCTTGCCCTTGAAAATAATATTGCAGTTAAAGATGCTTTTATTGTGGAGCAATTGCGCAAAGCAGGGGCTGTATTATTGGGTAAAACCAATTTAAGTGAATGGGCTAATTTTAGAAGTACGCGTAGTTCTAGCGGTTGGAGTAGTAGGGGTGGACAAACAAAAAACCCGTACTATTTAGATCGTTCTCCCTGTGGATCTAGTTCAGGATCAGGTGCTGCTGTATCTGCCAATTTATGTGCTGTTGCTATTGGTACAGAAACAGATGGTTCAGTAATTGCACCTGCTTCATTTTGTGGTGTTGTAGGTATTAAACCTACGGTTGGTTTGCTAAGCCGTTCTGGAATTATTCCAATTTCTGCTACGCAGGATACAGCGGGGGCTATGGCTAGAACTGTATCAGATGCGGCTATTTTATTGGCTGCATTAACGGGTGTAGATAGCAACGACCCCATCACCAATAACAGTGTAAACAAAAGCAGCAATGATTACACTTCGTTTTTGCAAAAAGATGCGCTCAAAGGAAAACGTATTGGGGTAGAGCAATCTTTTTTAAAAGGCAGGCAAGAATCGGTGATTGCATTGTATCAAGCAGCTATTGAAACGCTTAAGAAATTAGGTGCTACCATTGTACCTGTTGAATTAACCAAGCAAACTGGTACATTGGGCGATGCCGAATTTACCGTGTTACTTTATGAATTTAAAGATGGGCTGAACAAATACCTTGCTACAGTTAAACAGGGTGTTAAAAATATGAATGAGTTAATTGAGTTCAACAAAAAGAATGCAGTTAAAGCTATGCCTTATTTTCAACAAGAATTAATTGAAATGAGCAATGCTAAGGGCAATGTAGATTCCAAAGAATATAAAGAAGCTTTAGCAAAATCTACCAGTGCGCGCAATATGATTGATTCCATTTTAAGCTCCTATCAATTGGATGCCATTGTGGGTACCAGTTACGGCCCTGCTGCTACCATTGATTTGGTAAACGGAGATGCAGATCCTGGATTTTATTTTTGTCCTCCTGCTGCCATGGCCGGTTATCCGCATATAACAGTACCAATGGGCGCTGTTCATGGATTGCCTGTTGGGCTTTCATTTATTGCCAGTGCATACAAAGAATCAACCATCATTTCTTTTGCCTATGCTTTTGAACAAGCTACCAAACACAGAACCATTCCGCAGTTTAAACCAACCCTTTATCCTATTTAATTTTCATGGATTTATTTAGTACAGGTACTGATGCATCAATTAATTTACTGCCACAGGATGGCGTGGTAAATTATTATGGAAAAATATTTTCACAAGCTGAAGCCAATACATTCCTAGAACAATTAATGCATACCATTGAATGGAAAAATGATGAAGCCCTTATTTATGGCAAGCGCATCATTACTAAAAGAAAAGTAGCTTGGTATGGTAGCAAGGCTTTTCCTTATACTTATTCTAAAACAACCAAAACGGCATTGCCTTTTAATGATTTATTGTTGTATCTAAAACAGCAAACTGAAACATTAACGGGCGAATTGTTTAATTCTTGCTTACTTAATTTATACCATACAGGTGAAGAAGGAATGGCTTGGCATAGTGATGCTGAAAAAGAGTTGAAGAAAAATGGTGCCATTGCTTCATTAAGTTTTGGAGCGGATAGAAAATTTGCCTTCAAGCATAAAATAACCCAAGAAAAAGTAGAAGTATTTTTAGAACACGGAAGTTTACTGGTAATGAAGGGAACCACTCAAACCCATTGGTTGCATCGCTTACCGCCCACCAAATTGGTTCATCAACCCAGGGTAAATCTTACTTTTCGTTTTATCAATGAATAAAAAAAGCTGATTCAATAAATGAATCAGCTTTTGAATATCTAAGGTTGAAATGAATATACTTCAACGTAATGTTATGTAGGTCATGATGTATCAAATCAACTTTCCATCGTTTTAGTTTCGAATCCTATCGTCATTTATTTTAACGAAGCCAAATCAATTACAAAACGATAGCGTACATCGCTTTTTAGAATTCTTTCATAGGCTTCATTAATGTAGTTCATGTTAATTACTTCTACTTCAGAAACAATATTGTGTTCGGCACAAAAATCTAACATTTCTTGAGTTTCTTTTATGCCTCCTATTAATGATCCAATAATGGTTCTTCTTTGCATAACCAATGGGAATGCATGTATTTGTACTGGATTTGGTGGAATACCTACTACTATCATGGTTCCATTGGTTCGTAATAAGTTGAGATAGGTAATATACTCATGCTGTGCAGAAACCGTATTTAAAATTACATCAAAATGATTTTGCAATCCCTTCATGGTTGCTTCATCTGATGTTAGTGCAAAATGATGTGCACCCAATTTTTCTGCATCTGCTTTTTTAGAAGGTGATGAACTTAACATGGTTACTTCTGCACCAAATGCTACAGCAAATTTTACTGCCATATGGCCCAATCCACCCAAGCCTAGTACAGCAACTCTATCCCCCTTTTTTACGCCAACATGCATTAAAGGTGAATACGTAGTGATGCCTGCACACAACAATGGTGCAACTCCTGCTAAGGGTAATTTATCGGATACTTTTAAGGTATAGTTTTCATCTACTACAATTTGAGTAGAATATCCCCCATAAGTTGGTGTGCCATCTTTTTCAACTCCATTGTATGTTCCTACCATACCTGTATCGCAATACTGTTCTAAACCTTCTTTACAGTTGTGACACTCACGGCAAGAATCTACAAAACAACCAACTCCTGCTAAGTCTCCTACTGCAAATTTTTTTACGTGTGCACCTACTTTAGTTACTCTTCCAACAATTTCATGACCCGGCACCATGGGGAATACTGAATTGCCCCACTCGCCTCTTACTTGATGTATATCTGAATGGCAAACACCGCAATATAAAATGTCAATTTGCACATCATGTGCTTTGGGTTCTCTTCTTTCTAAATTAAAAGGTGTTAAAGGAGTACTTGCTCCTTGCGCTGCGTATGCTTTTGTAACAGACATTTTTATTGTTTTAAAGATTTACTGCAATTTACTCTTTTTATAATTGTTTTAATCGAATAGCAAATCCACCCCCCGGCGCTACTGCAATTGATAACACAGTATTAATATCAACTGTTTGCTTTTCTATTAAATAGGCTTCTGGATTGGTATCATAATGTGCATCTGGGGCATCTCTGTAAATGGTTGCTTCATATTTTTTTCCTGCTGTTAAAAAATTCAACAATAGTGTGGATGTTCTTGCATTTTCATCGGTTATGCTGCCTATAAACCAGTCTTGTTTGCCCTTTGCTTTTCTGGCTGTGGTAATATAGTCTCCTGGTTCTGCTTCTAAAATTTTAGTATCATCCCAATCCACTGCTACATCTTTTATAAATTGAAAGGCATCTATATGCGCTTCATAATTTTCAGGCATATCGGCTGCCATTTGTATTGGGCTATATAGGGTTACATACAATGCAAGTTGTTTGGTAAGTGTGGTATGTACTTTGTTTTTTTTGTTTTGATCATAACGATCCAACTTCATTTTAAATATACCAGGAGTATAATCCATGGGGCCACCCATGATTCTGGTAAAGGGTAAAATGGTTTCATGCTCAGGCAAATTGCCTCTACTAAACCCATTGAACTCATTACCCCTTGCTGCTTCACTGGCCATCCAATTGGGATAGGTTCTTGATAATCCTGTTGGGCGTACAGGTTCGTGTGCATCCAACATAATTTTATAAGACGCCATTTTTTCAGCTACTCTATTGTAATGATTTACCATCCATTGCCCATCATGGTATTCTCCTCTAGGAATGATTCTTCCTACATAGCCCGATTTAACACTGTTCATTCCATGATTAATCATGTAACGATAAGCCGTATCCATATAGCGTTCATAATTGGTAACAGAACCTGAGGTTTCATGATGCATAATGATCTTTACCTTTTTTGCTTTTGCATATCGGCTAAGTTCATTCATATCATAATCTCCATAAGGCGTAATAAAATCAAATACATTTTCTTTCCATTGGCCACTCCAATCTTCCCAACCTCTATTCCATCCTTCTACTAACACGGCATCTATTCTATTTTTTGAGGCAAAATCTATGTATTTTTTTACGTTGGCAGTGGTAGCGCCATGTTTGCCCGAAGTGCTATCCCAGGTAGATTTTCCATTGAACATTTCCCACCATACGCCCACAAATTTTTGTGGTTTTATAAAAGATGTATTGGCAATTGCCGTTGGCTCATTTAAATTCAAAATCATTTTTGAAGCCAAAATTTCTGTTGCCAAATCACTTACAATAATAGTTCTCCAAGGTGTTTTAGCTGGTGCAATTAAATACGCTTTATTGCCTACTGCATCGGGTACCAATTGTGTGGTGAGTGATAATTTTTCTTTATCAATCAATAAATGCATGGCTGGATAATTTACCAATGCTGCTTCGTGTATATTAATGTACAAACCTTTATCTGTTTTCATCATCAACGGTGTTTGTACCCTGCTAACCGTTAATGGAATGGCTGTTAAAATAGCATCTTCTTCTTGCTGTGCTTTTGCAACATCCACTTCTGTAAGTTTACTTGTGGTATACCTATATTCATTGGTATCAAAATCTCCTGGAATCCAAAATGTTTTGTGGTTGCCTGCTAAATTAAATTGAGTTAATTCATCTCCTATAATAAAATGTTTTAAATTTTGCTGTGCTGGAAATTCATACCTAAATGCGGCTCCCCCATCAAATACCCGATAAATTAATTTTAATAATATGCCTGTATTGTTTTTATCTGTAAGGGTTAAGGCTAGTTCTTGATAATTATTTTGAATAGTAGAAACTTCACCCCAAACTGGCTTCCAGCTTTCGTTTACCCTAGATGAGTCTATGGCTGTTATTGCAAACTTGTTTAACAACAGATTGGGCTTATTGAGTTTGAAACTAAAAGTGGAAGCTAGTATTACTGCCTGCTCTTTATACTGTATGCTGTATGCAATTGTACCATCCATTGATTGCTCAATTTGTAATTGAACTTTTTTGTTGGGCGAATAAGTGTGAATGGTTTTCTGTGCCGAAGTGGAGAGTGTAGATCCTAACAAAAAAACAAGGATAAGGAATGAGGAGGTTTTCATAAAAATAATTGAACTATAAAGTTATTCATAGTTCCTTACTCAGCTATTGAAAATATGTATTCTAGCTAAATAGCTACCTCCTAATGGCTGCTAGCTCAACTGCAATATTTGCAGCTACTGTTGCATTATGTTTGATTAGTGCAATATTGGCCGCTAAACTTTCTCCATGGGTATGTTCTGCAATATATTTTAATAAAAATGGAGTTAGTTCTTTACCACTAATACCTACTTGTTTAGCGGCTTTCAATGCTTGTTGAATGTATAGCTCCATAGTTGATGCTGCAATTTCTTCACTAGCTTCAATGGGGTTGGCAATTAATACAGATCCTTCCAAACCCAATTGCCACTTGGTTTGCAACATTGCCGCAATTTCCGCTGCGGTATCTAAACGCAAGGGTGATGAGTAGCCACTCTCACTTGAATAAAAACTGGGGAATGCATCTTGCCCAACAGTAATTACGGGTATACCCTTTGTTTCTAAATATTCTAGGGTAAGCCCAATATCTAATATAGATTTTACTCCTGCTGATACAATGGCCACCGATGTATTAGCCATTTCTGTAAGATCGGCACTAATATCCATGCTTTCTGCTGCGCCTCTATGAACTCCGCCAATTCCTCCTGTTGCAAAAACGGAAATACCTGCCATGGATGCAATTCGCATGGTTGCTGCTACAGTTGTTGCTCCAAACAGTTGTTTACTAATTACATAGGGCATATCACGCAAGCTTACTTTCCATACATCAGGTGCTTTGCCAAAATATTCTAATTGCGCTTCGCTTAATCCTACCTGGCATTTACCGTGAAGGATAGCAATTGTTGCAGGAACGGCTCCATTTGCTCTAATAATATCTTCCACAGCCCTTGCTGTTGCTACATTTTGTGGGTAGGGCATACCATGCGATATAATCGTAGACTCTAAAGCCACTACTGGCTTTTGTTCATTTAATGCTATTTGAACTTTGGGATCTATTGCTAAAAATGCATTCATTAATTGGGATAGTATTTGCTTACACGTTCTAATAACTGGGCTTGGCTAATATGCGATACAATTGCTCCGTTTACTTGTAAAATTTCTGCCGATAAGGTATGCGCTAGTTTCATACATACTTCATCGGATTTACCCAATGATTTGCCTAATAAAAATCCTGATAATGATCCGTCTCCTGCACCTGTACAATCTACCACTTCAATATCGGGTGCATGTAAAGTGATGGCTTTGTTTTTACTGTACAATGCGGATCCTTGTTTTCCATTGTGTAACCATATATATTCTATGCCCTTTTGTAACAGTTCTTCTACTTGCAATTGTGTTAAAAATGATTTATCTGAACAGAGTACGGGCAACTCATCTTCATTGGGTGTGATTAAGTATAGTCCATTTAAATTAACCTCTTTCAATTTCATGGCAGGTGGAACAGAAACTGGTTCTATTATTAAGGGAATACCCGTTCTTTTACTAAACTGTAATAACCAATTGATGCTTTCTAAACTGGTATTGGCATCTGCCATTAAATAGGCTGCTGTTTTTAATAGTGCTTCCTGACTTTCTAAATGGGCTGGGGTAATTAAATTAAATGCTGCATTGGTAAGAAATGCGGTAAACAATGATCCATCTGCATCTAATACACCTGTATATTTTCCCGAAAGCCCTTTGCGTGTAATAGAACCATTTAATTTTACGCCGGTATTTACACAAATACTTTTTAACCAATCTCCATCACTGTCATTTCCAAATACACTAATTAGTTGTACAGGTACTTCTAATAATGCTAATTGATGGGCAATATTATGGGCTACGCCACCTGCTGTTTTTGTAATCATCGCATCATTGGTAGTGGCAAGCAGAATAGAGTTGCTACCATGAAATAGTTCATCTACTAATATAGCCCCAATGCAAATAATAGGTTTTGGCATAACGCAAAAATAAGTATTATGCGTATGTTAATTTTTAACAATGAACAAATTAAGCAGAATAAAGTAGCAGGATTAAAATTATTATAGTACTAGTGTATTACAGCACTGTATTTACAACCAATTCTGTAAAACATTACTTTGGCTGCTTGAATCATATTCCATTCCTCAGCATCTTCAATGTATAATGGATTAATAGCGCCCAATTGTTGATTCATTTTTGCTGCAAATGAATTTAAATAATCTTCTTGATTGGTTTGGTGGGCAATTTCATTGAATGTAGATTCAATGATTTTACTAGCTTCTGCTTCGGATTTTGCCTTTCGAAGGCGTTGAATTAATAACGCTTCTTCTGGTGTTAAACTGGTAAGCATATTTCTAATTTGAATTGGCAAAGTAAGAAAAATTATAACAGATTCATATTAAGTTTCTGTGAATGACCTCATATTACTATTAATAAAATAGCTATTTTTTATATACGATTAGAGAATCTGATAGTGAATTGGTTTTGGGTGTACTAATTTTTTTATTACCTTGAAGCACTAAGCTTAGCTATATGAACCATCCTATTAATCTATTCCGTAAAAACGGTTTTGCCCATCCTTTGTTGATGGCTTTTTTATTTGTAACATGTAGTGTTTTTGTATCTAAATCTGCTGCTGCAGCCGATGATCAATCGGTTATAGGGCGTTGGGATCTTACCGTAAATATGGATGGAAGAATGGCCCCTTCTTGGCTAGAAGTAAAACTTTCTGGGGTTAAAACCTTGGTAGGATATTTTGTTGCCGATGGTGGAAGTGCCCGTCCTATTTCGCATGTAATCGTTTCCAAAGAGGGCAAAATACATTTTAGTATTCCTTCTCAATGGGATCGGTTGGAAAAATATATGGAACTAGATGCAGTGTTAGAAAACGATCAATTAAAAGGCACTATTACAGCTAGTTATGGAAAAATATATTCATTTACAGGTGAACGTGCTCCACTGTTAAAAAGAACGGCTGCACCTGTTTGGGGCAAACCCATTCAATTGTTGAATGGCAAAAATACCGATGGTTGGCATGCTTCTGGTAATGTGAATCAATGGGTGTTAATGAATGGTGTACTCACTAGCCCTAAATCTGGATCTAATCTAATTACCAATCAACAATTCAACGATTTTAAATTGCATATAGAATTTAGGTATCCTGCAGGAAGCAATAGCGGTGTGTATTTAAGAGGTCGTTATGAAGTGCAGGTAGAAGACAATATGGGTCAAGAGCCTTTATCTACTTATTTTGGAGGCATTTATGGTTTTCTTACTCCAAATGAAATGGCCGCTAAAGCCGCTGGTGAATGGCAATCTTATGATATTACCTTAATTGGTAGAAGGGTTACTGTGGTAGCCAATGGGAAAGCCATTATTGTAGATCAAATTATTCCTGGCATTACTGGTGGGGCATTGGATAGTAAAGAAAGTGAGCCAGGTCCTATCATGTTACAAGGAGATCATGGCCCAATTGAATATAGAAATATTATAATTACTCCTAGTAAATAATTCTGATGAAACATGTTGCTTTAGTATTTTTCTTGATTGTATTTTCTTTTGTTACCAATCATATAGATGCACAAATAAAACCTACATGTTTAAGTGGAAATTGCATAAACGGATTTGGAAAATACCGCTATGCAGATTCAATTATTTATGAAGGAGAGTGGAAAAATGGCATGAATGAAGGTAAAGGGAAAATATTCTATAAAAATGGAGACATATACGAAGGTGAATTTAAAGCTGGAATGAGAGATGGCCAAGGAAAATACAACGCTAAAAGCGGAATAGTAGTTACGGGTACGTATATAAAAAATAATTTAGTAAATGGAACAATGTTGTTCACCAATGGATTTAAATATGAAGGATCTTTTTTGAATGATGAATTTAGTGGAAAGGGCAAAGCTATTTCTCCTGAAGGTGAAGTTTATGAAGGATCTTGGCTTAAGGGAAAAAGAAATGGATATGGAGAATACAAAGATAAAACAGGAAAATTAATTTATGCTGGCTACTGGAAAGATGATGTAATGGAAAACCCTAATGAATCTACTATTGTAAAAGAAAAAATGCTTAGTGCATTTGCAGATATATGTTCGCGAAAATACAGTGGATTTCAAATGGTAAAACTTTATGATCAAGAGGGTCAATGTGCTGTGGATTTAGATTTTACTTTGTACACGAATTATTCCGTTACAGGAACAACAACGTTAAAACTGATTTATCAAAATTATACCTACTCTTGTAAATCTTTTTTTAGTGGCACATTAAATCCCAATACAAATAGTATGTATTTAACAGGACAGTATTTCATTAATAAAGACGTTTTGCCAGATGGGTTAAGTTGGGTTTTAGGTGGGTTTAGCTTGAGTATTTATTCAGATATTACAAGAAATGGGCACTATTTAATACAAGGATATACCGATGATGGAAAGAAGATTGCTGTTAGAGATTAAACTTCATCTTCGGGCAAAACTATTGTTTAATGCATGACTAATATCATATTTTAAACAACCGCTTTCTTATAATTTGCAGTTTTATTTTAATACTGCTTGTGAATGAATACGGCTACTGCAACTCATAGATCTGGAGGCACTCAATTATCTGCTAAATCTA
Organism: Sediminibacterium sp.; assembly: GCA_036170555.1. Taxonomy (GTDB): domain Bacteria; phylum Bacteroidota; class Bacteroidia; order Chitinophagales; family Chitinophagaceae; genus Sediminibacterium. The sequence goes on from JAVHPL010000142.1 coordinate 35,480, forward strand.
CATTTATCTGGAGGTTAGTGCAAGCATTGGTTTGGATGGTTGGATTAACTATTTTCTTGCTCCTGATTTTTTATCCTTCAATTGGTTTAATGATTCTTTGGAATATATTAATTCCTATTGCTCCCGCATTATTGGTAATTGCAACTGGTTTATGGAGAAATATTTGTCCCTTGGCAACTACTGTTTTATTACCCAGGCATTTCAATTTATCTAAACGTAAAAAAATGCCTGCCTTATTACAATCTAAATTACAATTAGTGGCAGTACTTGCATTGTATACAATTGTCCCATTAAGGCATGCTTTTTTTAATACCAATGGATTTGCCAGTGCATTACTTTTATTTTTAGCAACTTTGGTAGGTTTAGTAATGGGATTTAAGTACGATTGGAAAAGTGGTTGGTGTTCTTCGCTTTGTCCTGTACATCCTGTAGAAAAATTTTATGGAGCCAATACCATTGTTGCTTTACCGAATGCACACTGCGACCAATGTGTTAAATGTACGGTTCCTTGCCCCGATACTACTCCCAATTTCCACCCCGCCATAACGAAGAAAAATAAATATCAAACATTAAGTGGATTAATGATCATTGGAGGGTTGCCGGGTTTTATTTGGGGTTGGTTTCATGTTCCAGATCATGTTGGTTTTATCAACGAATGGGTATTTTTTGATGCGTATGTTTTTCCTTTAATTGGCTTTTTATTTTCAATAATGACTTTTATTCTTTTTGAAGGTATTGCGAAAGAAAAAAATGAACGCATAGTCATTCATATATTTGCAGCAGCAGCAGTGTCTTGTTACTACTGGTATAGAATACCTGCACTATTAGGATTTAGTG
>JAVHPL010000143.1:0-35784 GCA_036170555.1 Sediminibacterium sp.
AAATAAGCTTTAGACTTTACCTCTCCTGCCAAAACTACCTGGCCAGTGGTTACTAGGGTTTCACAAGCAACTTTAGACTGCGCGTCGAAAGCTAAAAAATGATCAATTAATGCGTCTGATATCTGATCCGCAACCTTGTCTGGGTGCCCTTCAGATACACTTTCAGAAGTAAATAAATAAGACATGAGTATAGTTTATCAATAATTAAAAAAGCAAATATATTGGATTGATTGATAATAATTATATACGAGAGTAAACAATTCTTAAACGCATTCTAAAACGGGTATGACTGCCCCCACCTAATCTTACCCTACCATTGCCAACATAATTACCATAAGTTGGGCTTAGGAAATATATTTGAGAAATACTATTATTAGGATAAGCTGGTGTAAAACTAATAGAATCATTGGTAGGTGCTGTTAATCGCATAGTAAAAGAAGTATCTTTTCTCGTAACAATTCCTTGTACATAACGGGTAATATTAAAATTGTATCCTGCCAAACGATCGTACCCGGGAACTGTTTTATAAGTTAAATAACCTCCAAAACTAGCCGTATTGGGCCCTGCTCCATTCAATTCATAATCATTAGGTATATTTCTATTACGCTTATTTACAGAATCATAAATACTTAACAAAAGCATTCTGGGTGGTTCCATATATCTATCCAGAGTTAATAAATTGGCATCATCGGGAACTTGCTCTGTGATGAGTTCTGCTCTATGAATAATTCGGTTACTTAACCCTTGTAAAGCTGGTACTTTTATTCTTGCATAGGTTCCAGGTGAGGCTTGTACATAAACCAGGGAGTCTGGTTTTGAAGTGGTAGTTAGTCTATTGGCTACCTCACTACTTGCCCTATTTCTAGTAATATAGTTGGCATCCCCACTAATAAAATTATTGAACCTAAAATAAATTACATTGGTATCTCTAACAGTTGCACCAGTTGTATTGGTATTATAATACAAGGCCAACTTGGTATTGGTATCATTTAAATTTATATAAAGCAACGCATTGGCTGGATTAGCCGTTTCTGCCTTTAAAGCAAAGCCTGCAAAAAAAGTTTTAAAAATAGTATCATTCTTATACGCATTTGTTGAATCATATAATTTTAAAAACCTACGGGCAACATCATCATGAAGTTTAATTCTTATTTGATTATTGGATAACTCAAACCGGTTAATAACAGAATCGCCCAGTCTTCTTATATCAATGGTTTGGGTAGAAGCCAAACTAGCACCTACTGCAATGGGATATTTGGAAGGATAATTGGCAGGATAAGTTATGAAAGGATCTAAAGGAGTAGTTTGTGCAATTTCATTTACACTAATACGTATAGGCTGGCTAGAGTCTCCATAAAAACCTTTATAACTTAAAATAAGTACAGCAGAATCTGCAACAGTACTATCTTTTGTACCAGGAACTACAAAAGGAAATACATTTGGCAATAATTCAAAATGCATGGTAGCAGTTGTTTTACCAAAAAGTGGATCGGTATTGATGGTTCCAAGCACATGATTATCTTGTTTATAAATACGAGTGGTATCGAATTCGTCAAAACTATCTGTGATTAGCTCAAGTGTTGTATCAAACGTATTTACCCCGTCTACAGAAGGGAGAACGCCATTTCCTAATTCAGTAGACGTTATTCGGGTACAAGCTGCCGCTATACATATAAATATAAACAATAAACCAGCTAAACTACGTTGTGTAGAAGTTGAATGCATGTGTTGAAAATTACTTGCCCGCAAGGTCGTTGTACAATTCTAAATACTCTGTTAAATCAGAATCCCATCCTTTGAAGGGAACTACTTTTTTACCTTTCACTTTTGAAAATTCGTCTACCAGTTTTTTTTCTATATTATCCGAACCAAAAGAAATGGCATCAGCAAAATGCGCACCACCCCTAAATAGAGCGGTATTATCTGTATCCTTAAAAGGTTCTAAGTCTTTTTCTTTGATATTAGCATTTATCAATGCTTTCTTAATAAAATCTTTCCCTAGTTTTTCTTTAAACGTGTTTTGGCCAATGGTAGAAACCACTTTACAATTACCAAAAACAGGTTCTTTTTTATAGGCCGTTTTTATATACGCAGGAATTAGGCCTGTCATCCATCCACTGCAATGAATAATGTCTGGAGGCCATCCAAATTTCTTTACGGTTTCCAAAGCTCCTTTACAAAAAAATACAGTTCTAAGGTCGTTATCGGGAAACCAAGTTTCATTTTCATCGTGAAATATTTGTTTCCTTTTAAAAAAATCTTCATTTTCTAAAAAATACACTTGTAAACGAGCATTGGGTAACGAGGCCACTTTAATTTGAAGTGGATAGTCATCATTATCAACAGTAACATTAATTCCAGACAATCTTACCACTTCATGCAGGCGATGCCTTCGTTCATTTATTACCCCAAAGCGAGGCATAATGCACCTCACTTCTAACCCACTGTCATTGCTCTTAATGGCTAATTTGTTAATAACTTCGGCAAACTCGGTTAATTCCAAATATGGAGACATTTCTGTAGCAATGAATAAAATCCTTTTCTTTGTTGACATGAGTACTTTTTTTACAGAACTATCCTAAATAAGTGTGCAAAGTTACTAATAATAAGGCGAAAACCAAGAAACCACTTGTTAAATAATGACAATCAACTAGTTATGATTAATTTACTATAAATTGAATATGGCATTCAAGAAGATACTAATTTCGCAATAACCATTATATTTCGCTTTCTTCTATCAGCGAATAATTTGAAACATATCATGAAAATTAATTGGCTTTCGGTACTACAATATCTTTTTTTTCTTGGCATAGGTGTGTTTTTGGTTTGGTGGAGTATGCAACAGATTCCACCAGAAAAATGGGAAGAATTTAAAGACTCGTTGAAAAAAGCCAATTACTGGTTAATGATTCCTGTATTTTTTATTCTTGCCACCAGTCATTTACTAAGGTCTATTCGATGGAAAATTTTGATGAAGCCAATGGGTTTTAATCCTAAAATGCCCAATGTTTTTTTTGCTGTAATGATTGGCTACCTAGCTAATTTAGCCGTTCCAAGATTAGGTGAAGTGCTAAAATGTACTATTTTATCGAGGTATGAGCGAATACCTGCAGATAAATTAATTGGAACTATTTTAATTGAACGTGCTTTTGATGTACTGTCTTTAGCCATTGTTTTCATCATTGCGTTTATTGCCCAATATGATGTAATTGGCGAGTATGCTAAAGAATTGTTTAGGGAAGCATTTGAAAATAAAAGTGGGCAATTCTCCATCAATAAAATAATTATTTCGGTTGTAGGGTTCGTAATCATACTATTCATTATTAAAACTGTTTTTAAAAAATACAGTCATTTAAGTATGGTCACCGCCATAAAAAAAATCATCAGGGGAATTTGGGAAGGTTTAGCAAGCATTAAAGATTTACAGCAAAAGGGAAGGTTTATACTATACAGTATAGGCATTTGGGCATTATATATTACGGGAACTTGGGTAGGACTTTTTGCCACCATTGGAACCAGTCATTTAGGTTTACCTACAGCTATATCCGCACTGGCTTTTGCAAGTATCGGTATGATTATAACGCCTGGTGGCATTGGAGCTTATGCGTTTTTCTTAGCCAAAGTATTAGAGAAAAACGGTACTAGTTTTGAAATAGGATTTGCAAATGGAACTTTACAATGGTTTGCCCAATTTCTTATTGTATTAATAATTGGATTCTGTTGTCTTGGATTATTACCATGGTATAATAAAAAAAAATTGAATGAAAGCAACACAGGCAATCGCTAAAAAAATATATACACTCAATCAATTACAACAACAGGTTGCCGCCTGGCGTGTAAGTGGTAAAACCATTGCGTTCACCAACGGCTGTTTTGATATCTTGCATGAAGGTCATATTTTTTCATTGAATCAGGCGGCCAATGAGGCCGATTACTTAATTATTGGCGTAAACAGCGATGCAAGTGTTCAACAATTAAAAGGTGCAGATAGACCTGTGAATAATGAACAAAGTAGAAGTTTAGTATTGAGTAATTTAGTTGTTGTAGATGCGGTAATTATTTTTAATGAAGACACTCCGCTAAACTTAATAAAAGCATTGTTGCCCGATGTAATTGTAAAAGGTGGAGATTATACTATTGAACAAATTGTAGGCTCAAAAGAAGTGATTGCGAATGGTGGTAGAGTAGTTATCAATTCAATAATAGCAGGGTTTTCAACTACTGGTATCATTCAAAAAATTAAATCATCTTTTTCATAATCATAAAATTCTTTAATACCAACATAACATACGCTTTTAAATGGGTTGTATTATATTTGATTTATGTCTAAAAAACACTTAATTCAGCGAGATATTAGTTGGCTTAGTTTTAATGCAAGGGTTTTACAAGAAGCCAATGATCCTACTGTGCCATTAAAAGAACGGATTCGATTTTTAGGAATTTTCTCTAATAATTCAGATGAATTTTTTAGAGTACGGGTTGCTACACTAAAACGCATGATTGAGTTTGCCGAAAAAAGACGGAAACTGAATATGCACATGGAGGAAGAACCACAAAAAATTTTAGATCAAATACAAACCATTGTACTACGCCACCAAAACGAATTTAATAGAATTTGGGAAGGAATAGTAAAAGAATTAAAAAAAGAAAAAGTAAGCTTGATCAACGAAAAACAACTCACTAAAGACCAGAAAATATTTGTGAGGAAATTTTTTGATGAACAAGTACGATCTAATATTATTCCATTGATGATTGAGAGTTTACCTCAATTACCCTATTTAAGAGATAAAAGCATTTATTTGGGGGTTGTGATGCGCAAAAAAAATTCGGCTTACCAACAGAAATATGCATTAATTGAAGTGCCCGCTAAAGCAGTAGGTCGTTTTGTTATTCTTCCTGCTAAAAGAGACGAAAAACAAATTATTTTATTAGAAGATGTTGTAAGATTTAATTTACCCTATATTTTCTCTTATTTTGGTTATGATTATTTCGACTCTCATGTTTTTAAAGTTACAAAAGATGCTGAGATTGACCTTGACAATGATATTAGTACCACATTTGCTGAGAAAATTGAAAAAGGAATAAAGAATAGAAGAAAAGGTAAACCCGTTCGATTTGTATACGACAAAGAAATGGATGCTGGTTTATTAGAATACCTCATTCGAAGATTGAGTTTAAACAGAAAAAGCAATATTATTCCTGGAGGCAGAATCCACAATTTTAGACATTTTATGGATTTTCCAGATATCTTGAGTAATAAAAGTTCAAGAAGAGCCTCCTTTATTCCTTCATCTTTACAAAGTGCACAACGGGTAACAGATATCATACTAAAGCAGGATGTAATGTTACATTTTCCCTATCATTCATTTGACCCTTTGATAGATTTATTAAGGGAAGCAGCCATGGATCCTGATGTTACTAGTATAAAAATTACAGCGTATAGGCTTGCATCAAATTCAAAAATCATTAATGCTCTCATCAATGCCTCAAGGAACGGCAAAGAGGTTGTAGTAATGCTAGAATTAAAGGCCCGATTTGATGAGGAAGCAAATTTAGAATGGAAAAAAATTCTAGAAGAAGAAGGTGTTCATGTTTTATTGGGGGTGCCTAAAATGAAAGTTCACGCCAAACTCTGTATTATAAAAAAAAGGAAAGGAAATAAGACCATTCAATATGGATTTGTAAGTACAGGAAATTTAAATGAAAAAACGGCCAAAGTATATGGAGATCATTGCTTACTAACAAGTAATAGAAATGCCATGGCAGATATTAACCGTATTTTTAATTACCTAGCTAATTGGAAAATGGGAATGCGCAGTTTACAGCTTTGTAAAACCATATTGGTATGCCCTACCAATATGCGGGAACAGATTTATGCGCTAATAGACAAAGAAATTAAACATGCCAAAACAGGAAAAGAAGCAAAAATTATCATTAAAATTAATTCACTAAGTGATACTACATTAATAGATAAATTATACGCAGCAGCAGCAGCAGGTGTTGAGATTAAAATGATTGTGAGAGGTATATTTTGCCCTATAGTTGAGCATAAAAAATTCAAACAGCCAATTAGTGCTATCAGCATTGTAGATGAATATTTAGAACATGCAAGGGTAATGATTTTTCACAATCAAGGCAAGGAAAAAGTGTATATCTCTAGTGCAGACTGGATGGTTCGTAATTTAAATCACCGAGTAGAAGCAGCTATTCCTATTTTAAACCCAGTTATAAAAAGGGAATTAATTGATATTATCCACATTCAATTAAGAGATAATGTAAAAGCCAGAATACTAGACAGTGAATTAGCCAACAACTATGTACCTTACGTGGGTAAAAAACAGATACGTTCTCAAATTGAAACGTATCATTACCTATATAAGAAAAACCATACAAATAGTGAGGTTAGCCGCAATTGACATTGGAAGTAACGCAGCAAGATTATTAATTGTTGAAATTAATGATGATAAAAATGGTAAGCCACAGTTTAATAAATTAAACTTAGTAAGGGTTCCCCTTAGGCTAGGCTTTGATGTATTTGAAAAAGGAGAAATTTCAAAAGAAAAAAGGGGCATGATCCTTCAAACAATGAAGGCATACAGTCATCTCTTAAATGCTTATGAAGTAAAAAACACCATTATTTGTGCCACTAGTGCAATGAGAGATGCAGCCAATAGTGCCGATATTATTAGAAAAGTAAAACTTGAAACGGGGCTAAGTATAGAAATTATTAGTGGCGATTTAGAAGCCTCTATCATTTACGAAAACCATATTGCAGAAAATATGGATACCAATAATAGTTACCTATATATTGACGTGGGAGGGGGTAGTACAGAACTAACTTTCTTTTCGGATGGTAAATTGGTTTTTAAACAATCATTCAATATAGGAACCATTCGTTTGTTGAAAGATATGGTTGATGAATTAAAATGGAATGAACTTAAAGAATTCATCAAATTAAAAACCAAGGGATATAAAAAAATTATTGCAATTGGTACAGGCGGTAATATCAATAAAGTTTTCTCATTGAGTAAAAAGAAAGATGGCAAACCTTTAAATGTAGAGTTACTCAAAGATTACTATAAAGAAATAGCCAGTTTTTCTTTAGAAGACCGTATTAATATTTATAAACTAAGAGGAGACCGTGCCGATGTAATTGTACCTGCCTTACAAATTTATATTAACGTAATGCGTTGGGCAGATGCAGAAGAAATATATGTACCTAAAATTGGTTTAGTAGACGGATTGGTTCAGCATTTATACTATGAGTTGAAGAATATTCACCGATAGATAACCACCATTCGTCCAGATTTCATGGGTACTGAATTAGACTTCTATAAATTTGATTCAACCTATTTAAAAAAATTAACCGATTGTCTCCAGTTAAAAATAAAAAAACACTAGTTCCTATTATTGCGCATTTGGCCGCATGGGTATGCTTTTTTACACTCCCCTATCTTGTATTTTTCCCTGGCTTGAGAGAATTCAATATGAGTAACCATGCAATTACAAATATTATATGCAATAATATTTTTTTAGTTTTTTTCTTTTACTTAAATACACAGGTTTTGATACCTAAATTTTTAGTAAAAGAGAAATGGATGCTTTACCTGATATCAATCATAGCGTCTTTGATTTTCTTTTTGTACGTTCCTAAACATATTGCTGCTTTTTTAGTTCCTCAAGAAAGCTTTAATTCCAGTTCCGAGTTAGGCAATAATTTAATCACTCAAAATAAACTACGATTATCGAGAGCTAGAAGAAGAAGTGGAAATGCTTATTTTAATACGGCTATTTTTTTATTGGTAATGACACTAGGCACTTGCATTACAGTTATTCAAAGGTGGCTAATGACCGAGCAAAATAGAAAAGAAACAGAGAATGAGAAATTAAATACAGAACTGTCATTTTTAAAATCGCAAATAAATCCGCATTTCCTTTTTAACACATTGAATAATATTTATTCTCTTGCAATTGTAAGTAGCAATAAAACAGCACCTGCTGTTTTAAAATTATCTGCTATTATGAGATATATTTTAACAGAAACAGAACGGAACTTAGTTCCTCTTGAAAATGAACTTACATTTTTGCATAACTATATAGAATTACAACAGGTAAGATTAACAGATAAAGTTACGGTTGAGTTTAATATAGAAGGGAATACAGGAGAATTATTAATTGCACCACTTATTTTAATCCCATTTGTTGAAAATGCGTTTAAATATGGAGTGAGTACTAAAGAAAAAAGTACTATCAAAATTAGTTTAACCACGAATAACCATTTAATTCACTTTAGTTGTAGTAATTTCATTGTTCAATCTGAAAATAATTTAACAGAAAATACAGGCATTGGAATCAACAACGTTAAAAGAAGACTTGAACTACTTTATTCAAATAAGCATTCACTTGTTACTAAAGAAGAAAATGGTTGTTACTTTGTAAATCTTCAACTAAATACTTTATTATGATTAAATGTATTGCAATTGATGACGAACCATTGGCGTTGCAGGTAATTGAAGCATATTGTGCAAAAATTTCATTCCTTTCTTTAGAAAAAGTATTTACAAATACAGATGAAGCCAAAGACTATTTACTACATAATTCAATTGATCTGCTTTTTTTAGACATCCAAATGCCAGACATAAATGGTTTACAGTTTTATAAAAGTTTATCGGTAAAACCCATACTTATTTTTACCACTGCCTATAAGGATTATGCAGTGGAAGGATTTTTGGTTGATGCAGTAGATTATTTATTAAAACCTTTTGAATACGACCGATTTTTAAAAGCATGTTATAAAGCAAAAGAGTATATAGAATTTTTAAGTTCTCAAGAATTGCAGCTCAATTCAATATTCGTGAAAGTAAACTATGAGATTATGAAAATTAATCTTAAAGACATTGAACTCATAGAAGCACTGGATGATTATATTAAAATTTATATTAAACCAGCCCCAGTTCTTACACTCATGACACTTAAAGGGATTGCTGAAAAATTACCTAATAAAGACTTCTTAAGAATCCATCGTTCTTTTATCATCCCTATGCATAAAATAGAGAAGTTTAGTAAAACAAAAGTGGTAGTTGCAGGAAAAGAAATTCCTATTGGCAGCAGTTATAGTCAAGTTTATGAGCAATTACTATTGGTTTCTAAAATTGGGTAAGTAAGTTATCCCTACCTTTGTTATAAATTCAATAACATGCAATTTTTAGCAGAACTTGGCATAGAAGAAAACAATCAGGGAATATCTACTGGTACTAAATGGATTAACAGTAATGGAACTGGCATTCACTCATTTTCACCTGTTGATGGAAATAAAATTGGCACTACTATTACTACAGATAAACAAGCTTACGAACAAGTATTACTTTCGTCTTTACATGCTGCCAAAGAATGGCAAAATTGGCCTGCCCCAAAAAGAGGAGAAATTGTAAGACAAGTTGGAGAAGCATTACGTTTACATAAAGAGCCATTGGGAAAATTGGTTAGTTATGAAATGGGTAAGAGTTTACAGGAAGGTTATGGAGAAGTTCAAGAAATGATTGATATCTGCGACTTCGCTGTAGGATTATCGCGTCAATTATACGGATTAACCATGCATAGTGAAAGACCCAATCACCGTATGTATGAACAATGGCATCCATTAGGAATTGTAGGCATTATTTCTGCATTTAATTTTCCAGTAGCCGTATTTAGCTGGAACGCAGCTTTGGCTTGGATTTGCGGAAATACCACTATTTGGAAACCCAGCGAAAAAACGCCTTTATGCGGAATTGCTATTCAAAAAATTATTGCAACTGTTTTTACTAAAAACCATGTTCCTGAAGGTGTAAACTGTTTGGTTCAAGGTGCCAAAGAAGTAGGAGAATGGATGAGCAATGATAGTCGCATTCCATTAATTTCAGCAACAGGATCTACAAGAATGGGTAAAGCATTAAGCGCAACAGTTGCCAGCAGATTAGGAAAAAGTATTTTAGAATTGGGTGGCAATAACGCTATTATTATTTCTCAACATGCAGACATTGAAATGTCTTTAATTGGCGCCATTTTTGGAGCAGTAGGAACAGCAGGTCAACGTTGTACTACCACCAGAAGATTAATTATACACGAATCCATATATGATGCGTTTACTAATAAATTAGTGAATGCTTATCAACAGTTAAAAATTGGTGATCCATTGGATCCTAGTAATCATGTGGGCCCATTAATTGATACCGATGCTGTAAAAATGTACTTACATACTATTGAACAGTGCAAACTACAAGGTGGAAAATTTTTAGTGGATGGGGAGGTTCTACATGGTGCTGGTTTTGAGAGTGGCTGTTATGTAAAACCTTGTATTGCCGAAGTAACCAATGAAATTTCCATTGTACAACATGAAACATTTGCACCCATTTTGTATGTTATGAAATACTCAACATTAGATGAAGCTATTACGATGCAAAATAATGTACCACAAGGACTCTCCTCTGCAATAATGACATTAAACATGCGGGAAGCAGAACAATTTTTATCTGCAAAAGGTAGTGATTGTGGTATTGCCAATGTAAATATTGGAACAAGTGGAGCTGAAATTGGAGGCGCATTTGGCGGTGAAAAAGAAACTGGTGGAGGTAGAGAAAGTGGAAGTGATGCTTGGAAAGCATATATGCGAAGGCAAACGAATACCATCAATTGGGGGAATAATCTTCCTCTTGCCCAAGGTATAAAATTTGAATTTTAAATAGGTTCCTTTTTTTTATGAAAATTAATGAACAAAAGAAATAATAGTTGGTATCTCTAAGGGATCTAATACTTTATGTAATGTTTTCATAAAGGTTTTTTTTGTATCCTCATCTTCATGATATAAAAATATAGTAGCCCCAATTAATATAGAAGTTCCACTAGCTTTTGCATAAATAGAAACTTCTTTAACCAATTGAATGGCTCGTATTTTTTTCTCTATTTCAATTAAACTTATATTAACCCCTCCTATTTGAACAACATGATCAAGTCTAGATTTCACATAAAAACTAGATACATTTTGTAATTCAATTTGATCCAATAACTTGAATATTTGTTGATCATTTAGTCTTATTATATGTTCTGCATTAGCATCAAACCTCCAATAAGGGAAAAGCTCAAATGCACTAAATGGTAATTTTCTAAAACCTACACCAGCGGTTTCCGTTGATCCATATATTTCTGTAATACAAAATCCACTATTCAATAATTGATTATACAACTGATTATTCAATGGAGCTCCAGAAGAAACTCCAGTGCAATTCATTTTGGTTGTATTAATAGAGTTATGAATAAATTGCCAATTAAACGGTGTAGCAATAATTAAATCGTTTGATTCAAAATTAAAAGTATTTAATTCATTCATTTTAATCATGGGTATACCCCAAATATGGGGAAGTACAACAGTAAATAGAAATCCATAAATATGATTTGCTGGAACAAAACTAATAATACGTTTGGGAGGTTTAAGCAAGTGCTTTAAAAAATCAACTTCATTATTGATAGAATCTATACGATGCGTTATTAATTTAGACACACCTGTAGTTCCTGAACTTTTAAAAGAAACAAATTCATCCCTTTCAGATCTAACTGTCATTATTTTGGCAACCCAATGATCAATGAATGAATCTGTAAGTAAGTTGGGGGGATATTCTACATCAAAAAAATGAAAAAAAGAATTTACGAGAGTAGCTAATTCAACCAATTGCATAGAACTGAGTCCATAATCTTCAGCTAAGTCATTCCCATCAATTATTGAGTTCTTAGAAAGATACGGATGTTTAGAAAGTACACCCTGCATTAAATCAATCAATATACCTTTAACATTTTGATGATTCCAAAACATAAAATAATTTAAACCGGTATCTTAATAGAAAACACAGCTCCATCATTATTGTGAGCTGAAATTGTTCCACCATGGGCAACTACAAATTGCTTTACAATGGCTAAACCAAGACCTGTTCCTCCTGTTTTTCCATGAGTAACGAAGGGATCAAATAATGTTTTTAAAATATTCTCTGGTATTCCTGGCCCATTATCACTAATGTTAATTTCAACAAATTCATCTTCTATGGCAGCATGAATTTCAATAGCAGGATCTATAATTTTTTTCTGTTGTAAAACCTCCGAAGCATTATTAATTAAATTGGTAAATACTCTTTTAAATTTACTTCGATCGCATTTAATTGAAATATGTGTATTAATATGAATATGGATAGATAAATTGGTAAATTCCTTATTTAATCCTAAGAATTCAATCGACTCTGTAATAAGCTCATTTAGCCCTGCCTCTTTTTTAGTAACTGGAGCTTCTCTAATAAAATCCATAAAATCATTGAGCATTTCAGATGCTTCTTCTGCAGATTTATCTAATGCTAACAACCATTCACTCTCTATTCCATCTTCGCGCATGAAGCCTGTTATCACTGGAATATTTTTAATAGGAGACCGCAAATCGTGCATTAACATACTGATTGCTTTTCCTGCAGCAGAAAGTTTTTCCTTTTCTAGTAATTTAACTTGTAATTCGGCGTTCCTAATTGCTCTAGCAGCATTTTGAACAAATAATTTTAATAAATATAGTTTTTCTGTTTTTAATACAGTACCTTTTTTTAGTGCTGCAAAAACAACATAATCTTCTAATTTTGCATAAATAATTTCATCCGATTGAATTAAACTTTCATCGGAATTTAAAAATATCTTATCAATAATTTTTTGTAGTAATGCTGAATTAACTTTTTCCTCAATGGCACCTATTGAAAATATTTTTTCGTACGATCCATTTTTATGTATTTTACCAAGTAATGCAGTGTCTGTTTGTGAATAGGCCGCTAGTTGGTCTAAAATATTTTTCAACAATGGATTTAAATGATTCTCAGAAATATTTATATTAGAAATAGCTTCAATGAGCTGTTCTAGATTTCGCAATTTATTATAATCTTCAGTAGCTTTTGTAGCCAATTGCATAATCTCCTCCGATGCATAGGGTTTACAGTGATACCCTACATTTTGACCAGCTTTAGACACAATATCTTCAATAGAAGTATCACTGTATGCTGTAACAAATATAATTTCAGCTTTATTTTCTATTTCTCTTATTTTAGTAGCTGTTTCCAGACCATCCCAACCAGGCATACGCATATCTAAAAATATAACAGCATAAGGCTTACCAATTTCGATGCTCTTTTTCACCATGGCAAACCCATCGGCACCATTACTGGCTTTATCAACTTCAAATTTTGGAATATTACTATTCCTATGTTCCACAGGAGATTCTTCTTGATCAAACAGAATATTCGCAGCATTATCTACTAAATCATTTGATTTAAAATGAGGGATTAAAATCTCTTCAATATTGTCTCTAACCATCTCCTCATCATCAATCACTAACACCCTAGTATTTATTTGCACATATTCCATAATTATATTTTAAGTGTTAATAATGCAGTAGCACCTTTTGTAAAACCATCACTATGTAATTCAAGTGTTCCTTGATGACTTTCTATTATTGACCTACAATTCAATAAACCTAAACCAGATCCAGTATCTTTTGACGTAAACCCTCTAGTAAACAAATTGTTAGCAATATCATCATCAAACCCGTAACCAGAATCGGCAATGGAAATATTAACTGATTCCGCAGTTTTAATTGCTATAATAGTAATCTTTTTTTCCTCATGTTCAAATGAGTCAATACTTTCCGAAGCATTCTTAAAAAGATTTAAAAAAACTTGCATTAACCTCGTTTTATCTCCTTTTACTGGAGGTAAATCTAAAGGTATATCCATTTGAATGACGATATGTTTTTTAGTTAATGCGGGTAAAATCATAGCTATACTATCATTAATTACCGAACGGATATTAACCTTTTCTCTATCTTCAGTTTGTTGCCCTTTAATATATTGTCTTTGAATTGCCAATATATCCGATATATGGGCAATGATGCCCATTTGCTCACTAATAATTGAATCTGCAGCTTCTGCATTCTTCTGCTGATTTTCGGCGATCCCTGCAATCATATCTATCATGGCTTTTGTTTTGGCAGAACCAATAGCCGCTTCAAACGGTTGCTGATTCTTTTCTAAGAATCCATGCAAACTATTTAACGTATTCAAATCAGAATAGGTTAAATGCCTTTTAATTCTATTAATATAGGCACCAAATCCTACCACTGCATTACCAATATCATGTAAAATACCAGAAGCCATTTCAAACTTACTTTGTTCAATAGCTTTTTCTTGTAAAGCCTCTCTAATTTGATTTTCTTTTTCTTGTAGCTCTGTAATATCATCAAATACAAAACTTACAATATTAGCCTCCACTTTATAAATAGTGTAATAAAAATAACGTATCATTTTTTGCCCACCCATGTCCATTTCCACTTTATGATTTTCTTGCTGAGCAATAATACCAGAATCAGGTTCAAATTTTTGTATTCTTATAATAATTTCTGGAGCAATCACCTGTAAAAGTTCATACATATTGGTTCCAGATAATTGCAACATGGTAAACATAGGCATCAGTAATTGAATACCCTTTGCATTCATTTGTAAAATGGATCCATCTGTATTCATCTCAACAAACCCTGTTGGAATTTGATTGATGATCGAAATCATTTTTTGCAATTGTTGTTCTGTACTATTCATCGTAATTTTATACAATTAATATTTATGTACAAGCATATATTGATGCCAATGCTCTGCTGATTTTAGCAAACGGAGTTTTACCTTTGTAGGTGTAGTAACATAAGTAAACAGATAGTTTAATTCTTCATCTAGTTCAGCTAACTTATATTTTTCGGCCACCATAAAATTATTGGTACAAGGGGCTATTTGCACAAAGAAATTTTTTCCAACCGCCATTCCCGAATCCACTCCTGTTATAGTAGATTCTTGTTTATTATAATATACCACTATGCCATTTTTGTTCATTTTAACTACCCCAAAAGGAAGTTCATCGTACATAGAATTTTGTTGAGATTCTAACCAAGTGAGTAAGGATTTAGAAGAAAATTCAATTTCCATAATGCAGTTTTTGGTTTTATGAAATATAGGCTAGATCATAAAGTTAACGCATTATAGTATGGCAAACAGAAATTAAACACATTGAAAATACCCTAAATTTTGTAGTAATTACACTACAATTTTATTTGCTTATTTATTTAATCTGGTACCTGCAAAATTAAAATTGAGAGAAAACTGATTAAAGAGGTTTCTTTGGTAAAATCCTGATGCATACCTAATTTGTAATTGATTCAACAAAAAAGCAGCTCCAAAACTAAATCCGTTTAAACCATTGGTTACCCCAAAAACCTGCAGATCCTGCCTTCTTAAAAAATTATATCCCAAACTCAATTCTATATGGTTAGATAAATAAATTTGAGTTGATAGAATTAAATGTGCCGTAATTTTTTGAATCCCCAAATTCCTCACATCCCCCTCTGCACTATTAAATATTGAATCATTATAATAAATATTCAATTGATGTAAGTTGTGTGCAGTTAATGAAAACTGAAAAGGTGCTTTTAACAATCGCTTACTTATACCTGCTTGAATATCAAAAGGCAATTCCTCCTTTTGACCATTTTCTGTATATGATTGCAACTGCGCACCCATATTTTTTACAACTAAACTACTCTGCAATCCATTTGCCGAATCAAAATAGCTTAATCCAAAATCAAATGCAAAAGCCGAAGACTTGAATTGCGCATAATTAGATTGTATAAACTTTACAGTAGCTCCCAACCAAAACCTTTCTTTGTATTGTTTTGCAGCCATTAATTGCAGCATATAATCGTTGGGCTTAAAATTGCCCAATATATTTCCGGAAGCATCTGTTTGTACTAAAGTTCCATAATTTAGGTATTGTATTCCTGCACCAATATTTACATTCGCATGTTGAAGATAATAAGCGGTATTGGCTGTATACGAATTAATTCCTGCTAAAAAATTATTGAAGGAAACATGTACTTGTTTATCCATTGCTTTTCTCAATAAAGCAGGATTATTAAATGACATAGAAACATCATTATTTATTCCACTGATGTTTACTCCCCCTAATGCTGCTATTTGGGCCGAATTAGGTTGCGAAAGAAAATTAAAAACAGCATTCCCCCCAAGAGTTTGTGTGTTACCCTTTGTGGAAGTGTATATAAAAAAAACAATTAAAATAATTTGTTTCAGCATACATGATTGTTGCCATCATCATGTAATGTACTAATTAAACCAACGCATAATCAATTACCTGCTGCATCGTTTTTACGTAATGAAAATGTACCCCTTTTATAAAAGATCCATCTATTTCATCTACATCTTTTTGGTTCATATAGCAAATCACAATTTCCTTTAATCCTGCCCGCTTTGCAGCCAATACTTTTTCTTTAATTCCTCCTACTGGTAATACCTGACCTCTTAAAGTAATTTCTCCAGTCATGGCCAAAAAGGGTTTTACTTTTCTTCCAGTAAAAGCAGAAGTTAATGAAGTGAGCATAGTTATTCCTGCACTAGGACCATCTTTTGGTACAGCGCCCTCAGGTACATGCACATGAATATTTTTCTTTTGAAAAATGGCTGGATCTATCCCTAGTTTTTTTGCATTTGCCTGAATATAACTTAAGGCCGTTGTAGCACTTTCCTTCATCACGTTTCCTAAATTCCCCGTAAGTTTAATTTCTCCTTTACCATCACTTAGAATAGTTTCAATAAATAAAATATCTCCGCCAACATACGTCCAGGCTAATCCTACTACCACACCTGGCATATTTACAGTTTTATACAACTCATTATTATATCTGGCTTGTCCTAGAATTCTTTCTACATCAGGAATACTAACATTTAGCTTAACCTTATTTTTTGTAGCCATCTCCTTTGCTTGAAAACGCATGATAGATGCCAATTGACGATCTAATTCCCTTACCCCACTTTCACGAGTATATTGCTCAATGATCTTCTCTAAAACATTGTCATTAATTTTAAAATTAACTTTAGCTAAACCATGGGCTTCTTTTTGTTTAGGTACCAAATGCCTTTTTGCAATTTCTACTTTCTCTTCTATAGCATATCCACTTAAATCTATAATTTCTAACCGATCTCTTAATGCTGGTTGAATATTTTGTAGATTATTGGCTGTGGCAATAAACAACACTTTGCTTAAATCATATTCCAGCTCTAAATAATTATCATAAAATGTATGGTTCTGTTCTGGATCTAATACTTCTAATAATGAAGAGGAAGGATCACCTCGATGGTCACTTCCTATTTTATCTATTTCATCTAAAATCATTACAGGATTAGAAGACTTACACTTTCTAATGTTTTGAATAATTCTGCCAGGCATGGCCCCAATATAGGTTTTACGATGACCGCGTATTTCACTTTCATCATGTAAACCTCCCAGGCTTAATCGTACATATTTTCTACCAATAGCATGAGCAATAGAACGACCTAGTGAAGTTTTACCAATTCCGGGAGGTCCAAGAAAACAAAGGATTGGACTTTTCATATCTCCCTTTAATTTTAAAACTGCTAGGTATTCTAAAATACGGCTCTTAATTTTAGTCATGCCATAATGATCTATATCTAATATTTTTTTTGCATTCTTTAAATCGTAATTATCGGCTGTAATATCATTCCAAGGAAGATCTAACATAAGATCTAAATGATTGTATACAACTGAATAATCAGGTGTTGTTGGATGCATTCTTTCTAATTTCTGTACCCCATTGTTAAAAGCAGTCTTAGCCGTTTCGGGCCATTTTTTGCCTTCTGCTTTTTTCTTCATCTCCGCAATCTCACGTTCATTGGTATCCCCACCCAGTTCTTCCTTAATGCTTTTAAGTTGTTGCTGTAAAAAATAATCTCTTTGCTGTTTGTCTAACTCGGTTCTTGTTTTATTGGTTACTTTATCTTTTAATTCGGCAAATTGCAATTCCCGTTGTAGAATATGAATTAGTCGGATAGAACGATCATTGATATCATTGATTTCTAAAAGTGATTGCTTTTCCTCCAAATCACTATTTAAATTACTGCTCACAAAATTTATCAGGAATGCAGGATTCTCTATGTTTTTTAAAATGATGGCCGCTTCGGTAGGTAAATTGGGAGATAATTGAATAATTTGAGATGCCAAATCTTTAATAGTACTAATATAAGCTTTAAAATCGGCCGTATCTGGAGCATCTTCTTCGGTAAATAAATGGATAGAAGCTTTAAAATAGGGATCAATACTCACCATTTCTACCCACTCAAATCTTTTTTTGCCTTGTATAATAATGGTAGTTCCCCCATCGGGCATTTTAATCAACTTTACAATCTTGGCTACTGTTCCTATTTTGCATAAGTCTTTTACTTCTGGTTCTTCTATATTGGCATCTTTTTGCGCAATTACCCCAATCAGTTTATCGGTTTTATATACATCACTTACCGCTTTAATGCTTTTATCTCTCCCAACGGTTATTGGCAACACTACCCCTGGAAATAGCACTGTATTTCTCAAAGGGAGAATTGGGAGGTTGTCTGGAATAACCATAGCATTGTCTATCTCACTTTCTTGATCATTCATAGGAATAATCGGCATAAAATCGGTTTCATCTTCTGCCCTAAACTTTAATTTATTATGTAACATGCTTTTCTCTTTGGTCAAAATGTCATCCTATTCGTAAAATATGATCTTTAAGAATAGAAGTAAGTATGGAACAATATTAATGCCATTTGCAGAAATAAACCTAACAGGTACAAACTGGCACAAAAAAAATCCTCCCGATAAATCGGGAGGACCTTCTTGCAAGAAGTAATATAAAGTAACTTGTACTTAGTATTAACTTATTTAGCTTTTGCAGTGTCCATTGCAGCTTTTGCAGTGTCCATTGCAGCTTTTGCAGTGTCCATTGCAGCAGCAGCAGCAGTAGTATCTGCAGCAACAGTAGTACTGTCAGCAGCAGCTTCAGTTTTTTCAGCATTGTTACAAGCAGTCATTAAACCTGCTACAGCCAGAATCGCGAATACTTTTTTCATTTGTACTTGTTTTTTTTGTTTATATAGGCCGCAAAGATAAGATTCTAACTGAATTTTACAAATTTTAACGTATTTTTTTTATTTTTTTCTAAAAAATATACGTATTGGAACTCCTGTAAAATTAAAATTTGATCTCAATTGATTCTCTAAATAGTTCTTGTAAGGCATTTTAATGTCGTCTGGGAAATTGGTAAAAAAGGCAAAAGAAGGAACATGGGTAGGTAATTGAGTAACAAACTTTATTTTTATTGAATGCCCCCTTACCACAGGAGCATGATAACTCTCAATGGCTTTTAACATGATTTCGTTCAATTCGGATGTAGCAATACGGCGCATTTTACTTGCGTATACCTCCAACCCTATTTCGATTGCTTTAAATATTCTTATTTTCTCAGTTACTGAAATAAAAATAATGGGCACATCACTAAACGGTGCAAATTTTTGCTTCAATATCTTTTCATAATCTCTGGCGGTATTGGTTTCTTTTTCTACTAAATCCCATTTATTCACCAATACTACAATTCCCTTCCCCTTTCGGGTGGCTAAACTAAAAATAGTAATATCCTGAGCGGTAATACCTTTATGTGCGTCAATTACCAACAAACAAACATCTGCCTCGTCCATTGCTTTAATTGCCCTAATAATAGAATAAAATTCTAAATCATCTTTTTCTTTACTCTTTTTTCTAATACCCGCAGTATCAATTAACATAAACTCCTTCTGAAAAAGTTTATAATGCGTATGTATAGTATCGCGAGTTGTTCCTGCAATATCACTTACAATTGTACGCTCTTCACCTATCAACGCATTTAACAGAGAAGATTTTCCCACGTTCGGTTGACCAATAATAGCAAATTTAGGAAGTGCATTTTCAACTGCCGCATCTTCAACATCTTCGATAGTAATATCTGTAACTAAAGCATCTAACAAATCGCCTGTTCCACTGCCTGATATTGAACTTACAAAAAAAGTATGCTCAAATCCTAGGCTATAAAACTCTGTTGCCTCTAATTCGCGCGTACCATTATCCACTTTATTTACCACAACAAAAACAGGCTTATTACTTCTGCGAAGTAAATTGGCAACTGATGAATCTAAATCGGTAATACCCGTTACCACATCCACCATAAAAATAATAGCATTGGCTTCTTCAATAGCAATTTTTACCTGTTTACGAATCTCTGTTTCAAAAATATCCTCACTTTGCGGTACAAAACCACCTGTATCAATTAAATTAAATACTTTCCCATTCCAATCGGCTACTCCATATTGCCGATCTCTAGTAACTCCACTAATATCATCTACAATGGCTTTTCTTTGCTCTAATAACCGGTTAAAAAAAGTACTTTTCCCTACATTTGGTCTTCCTACTATTGCAACTGTGTAACTCATGTGTTCAAATTCATTAATTAGGTAATCAGCTACATTTTACTGGTAGCCATATTCTTTTAATTGTAAATCGTTATCCCGCCATTTTGGACGTACTTTTACAAATAGTTCTAAAAACACTTTTTGTTGTATAAATGCTTCAATATCTCTACGGGCATCCATTCCAATTTGACGAATCATTTTTCCCTTTTCACCAATGATAATTGCTTTTTGGGTTTCTCTATGCACAATGATATCTGCTTGAATTTTAACTAATTTTTCTTTTTCCTTAAACTCATTTACTAAAACAGCCGTATGATAAGGAATTTCATCAGCAAATAATTCATAAATTTTTTCACGTATCATTTCTGCCACAAAAAACTTTGTAGGTAAATCACTTAAGTCATCTTCATTGTAAAATGGTACTCCTTCTGGAAGCATTTCTATTATTGCATATAGTAGTTTATTCAAATGCAATTTTTCTAACGCACCAATTTTGATTAATTTTTTACAATAGGGTTTATTAGCAAAAAAAGATTCTGCCAAAGCAATTCGTCCGTTTCCAGCAATATCTATTTTGTTTAAAACCACCAATGAGGGTACTTTTAATTTGAGTGAAGAAAAAATGGCATCTACTTCTTCAAAAGATTCATTGGCATCTATCATTAATAAAGCTACATCAGCATCTTCCAAAGCCCCTTTCACGGTATCCATCATTTTTTGATGAAGTTTATATTTAGGATCTATAATACCTGGTGTATCGGAAAATATAATTTGGTATTCACCGGGTTTATTTAAAAATGCTTTGATACGGTGTCTTGTGGTTTGTACTTTGGGTGATACGATAGCCATTTTTTCACCAATGAGCGCATTGAGCAAAGTGCTTTTACCTGCGTTCGGCTTCCCAAATATGTTTACAAAACCCGATTTCATATACGTAATTTAAACTAAAAAAGCCTCAAATGAGGCTTTTACTGTTGCGAGGGGGGGGATCGAACCTCCGACCTTCGGGTTATGAGCCCGACGAGCTACCGCTGCTCTACCTCGCGATGTAATGGGTTGCAAAAGTAAGGTTGAGCAGCTTCATTTCCAAATATATTTCAATTAATCATCTGTTCTATGTTTTACGGAGGAGGCCCCACTACTACTAATATCTTTCATTAAAGCAGCACCTTTGTAATTGATACTGCTTGCACCACTAGCTCTTGCACTAATTTCCTTATTCACCGTAATACGAACACTTGCAGCACCTGAAACATCTATTTTTGCATTTTCACATATCAAATCGAAAGCCCTAACTGAACTTGCTCCACTACAAATGATATTTGTTTTGCTTGAACTGCCGCTTAGTTTACATTCCGAAGCCCCACTTAAACTAATGAGTAAATCTGTAATGGAAACTTCCCCTGATAAATCACTAGCGCCAGATAACTCAACTTTTAAGTAAGCTAACTTTAGTTGATTAGTTAATTTGATGTTACAAGCCCCTGATGCTTCTAGTTTTTTTAAACTATTAAACGTAATATAGGCTTTGATTTTATTGTTTTGCCAATTTCTATTCCAACTTAACCCTTTACTATCAAACCTTATATAGAGTACATTATCTCTTAACTCTGTGTGTATTCTATTGAGCAATTCTTCGTCTGCTGCACTAACTGCTACTGCTTCTTCATTACCTTGAGACAAGTAAAGATTAATAGCCCCCGAAACTTCAATACTATTGAATCCGGTTATTTTTCTAACCTGTACATGATCGTCGTACACTATATTTTTGTCATTTTGGGCTGAACAAGCTATTGCAGGTAGCACTAGCACCAACCATAAAAGATATTTTTTCATTTAAAAGGGTATTTATTTTATAAAACGATCAAAGATTATTAAAGTTACACTTGCACGTTTAAAACAATTTGATACTTTTGCATTGTCCTCGGGGTGCTTGATCGGAAAACTTCCGCTATTGCTGAGAAATACCCGTTGAACCTGAACAGGGTAATTCCTGCGAAGGGAAGGTGTATCATTTTTACGTGACCTCTCCTATTTGCATTTCCCTGTTCCCATTATTTAATTTTTAAAACCATTGAAAAATGAGAAAAATTATGGGAACAACAGCATGGTTGCTATTTAGTTTTACCATTGCTGCTCAACCGCTTAAACCAATTTTAAAAGGCATTGTAACAGATGCAACCACTAACAGTCCTATTGGAGGTGCTATGATTAGCTTAGGAACTGCCCAAGCTATTTCCAATGAACAAGGTATTTTTACAATTAAAAAAAACAGTGCTGCAAACTTCTCTATTGCTAGCATGGGTTACCAAACAGGGAATTTTTCTATACCTAATGGAACAAACGAAATTTCAGTTTATAAACTAAATCCCATTTCTCTATTTCTACAACCACTAGAAGTAAGAGCCATTCGTGCTTCAGACAAAGCGCCTTTTGCTAAAACCAATATTGGTAAAATAGCTATCGCTAAAGTAAATTTAGCACAGGATATTCCTTTTTTATTAAATCAAAGCCCTTCGGTTGTGGTTAATGCCGATGCAGGAAATGGCGTAGGATATACTGGTATACGCATAAGAGGCACAGATGCTACCCGAATTAATGTTACTTTAAATGGTATTCCATATAATGATGCCGAAAGTATGGGAACTTATTTTGTAGATCTTCCAGACTTTTCTTCTTCGGTTAATAGCATTCAAATTCAACGTGGTGTAGGTACTTCCTCTAATGGTGCCAGTGCATTTGGTGCAACATTGAATTTATCTACCAATGAATTCAACGAAAAAGCATACGCCGAATTAAACAATAGTTTTGGATCATTTAACACCCTAAAAAATACAGTAAAGGTAGGTAGCGGATTATTGGGAAATCATTTCTTAATAGATGCAAGATTAAGTAATATTAAAAGCGATGGATATGTTGATAGAGCCAAAACTGATCTTCGCTCATTTTATGTAAGCACAGCTTTTATAAATAAAAAAACTTCTTTGCGATTAAATATTTTTTCGGGAAAAGAAAAAACCTATCAAGCATGGTATGGCATAGATGAAGCTACGTTAAAAACAAATCGTCAATATAATCCTGCTGGAACAGAAAAAGCAGGTATCCCTTATGAAAATCAAACAGATAACTATACACAAACTCATTATCAACTTTTTTTAAATCATGCTATTTCTGAAAACTGGTCTATCAACACCGCTTTATTTTTAACAAAGGGAAAAGGGTATTATGAAGAATACAAAGCCGATCAAAAATTTGCCAAATATGGTTTACCTAACGTAGTGATTGGTACAACTACTTATTTAACAAGTAATTTAGTGAGACAACGTTGGTTAGATAATACATTTTATGGCCAAATTGCTTCTCTACAATACAAAACCAATAAAAATGAATTTACTATTGGAGGAGGTTGGACCAATTATGACGGTAAACATTATGGTAATATTTCTTGGATGGAAATTGGCAGTGCCCCAGCAGGATATAGGTATTATAATTTAAATGCTGCAAAAAAAGATGCTAATATATATGCTAAATGGCAGCATCAATTAGCAAATGGATTAACTGGTTTTGCAGATATTCAATTTAGGAATGTGTCACATACCATGAATGGATTTAGTGATAATCCAACCTTATATATTTCGAGAAAATTCAATTTTCTCAATCCTAAAATAGGATTGAGTTATTATAAAAATGGATGGCAATCATTTGTAAGTTTCGCTGTTGCTAACAAAGAACCCAATAGAGACGATTTTCAAGCCAGCCTTATTTCACAACCAACTCATGAAACTTTACGTGATTGGGAATTAGGTATTGAAAAAAAGAGTAGTAATTATTCTTATGGTGCAACATTTTATTATATGGATTATAAAAACCAATTGGTTCTTACGGGTAAAATAAATGATGTGGGTTCTTATACCAGAACCAATATACCTAGTAGTTATAGAATGGGGATAGAACTACAAGCTGCAGCAAATATCAATGATTGGATGAGCCTTAGCGGTAATTTAACAGTAAGCAAAAATAAAATTAAAGCATTTACAGAATATGTAGATAATTATGATACGTATGATCAAGAAGCTATTCATCACGAGAATAAAGACATTTCTTTTTCCGCAAATACTATTAGTAGCCTTGGAGTTCATTTTACACCAATAAAAAACGGTGAGTTAAGTTTTATTAATAAATATGTAGGAAAACAATATTTAGATAATACGCAAAATGAAAATCGAAAATTAAATGCATTTATGGTTCAGGATATAAGAGCCATCTATACAATCAGGAAGAAATCATTTAAAGAAGTACAATTTATTTTTCAGCTAAATAACTTGTTTAATAAAAAATATGAACCCAATGGATATACCTTTAGTTATATCTACAGCGGTGTAGCTACAACAGAAAACTATTATTACCCAATGGCAGGAACCAACTTCATGTTTGCTGTAAATATTAAGATATAGTATACCTCCATAAAAAAGCTCCGGTCATTATAGAAACGATCGGAGCTTTTTTAAATTTTTTATAAATTATTGTCCTACAAAAAATAGGGCATTTGCAAATAGCAGTTTACCGTTTTCCCAAAAATTTCGGAATAATACATCTTCTGTTAAATAAACAACCGATCCTGCACCCATATCCTGAACACCTAATAACATTCCATCTTTCAACTTATTTTTCACTTTCACACCAGCAAATCCTGTTACATAAGCGTCTTTTTTTATTACACCTACATTCCACCCATCTTTTAAATTTTCATACAAAACATTGTCTTGCTTTAATGTATAATAATATTCAGGGTAACCAAATGCCAAGGGATGGGTATTGTCTAAATCTATTTTATAAATGGCTCCTGGAATAGAATTGGTAAGATAATTCTTATCCCGATCTGCATATTTTATTACAATAGAATCTTCATTTTTAGTTTCAGATTTACTCTCTTTTGCTTTAATACCCCAATCGGAATTTGACAATATAGAAACTGCATTTTCCATAGCAATCATTTTACCCCCACTGCGTACAAAATCTTTTAATTTATCTTGGGTTAATTTATCGCTCATATTTCGATATCCTCCATCAGGTAAAATAAGTACCTGATAATTTTTAAGATTAAGCCTATTTAAGTCTGTACCATTTACCAAAGTAATAGGGTATTCTAATTGCTTATCAAAATAATGCCATACTTCACCAGCAGCCAATGAAGAAGTTTGATCTCCTGTAACTAATATCACTTTTGGCGCAGCAGCAATATTTTTAATATCGGGAGATCCAAAATCGGCACCTTTATCCATAAAGCCTGTTTCTACTGCTATTGCTTGTACCGAATTTTTTTTGCAGGCTTCATTGGTAATCTTTAACCAGTTGTTTTCATTACTGGTTTTAAGAACAATCAACGTGCCAGGCTCGTATACTTTGCCGTTTATAGTAAATGATTTTTCTACAAAACGAACCTTTATACCATGCTGTAATAAATGCGCTAACACTTTAGCACTACTAAATGAATGGTAAGGAATTAACGCTCCATAACTGCTATTGATTTCAGAAATTTCGGTAGGCAATGTTGATTCTCCATTTAGCGCTAATTTTTCTTTAACTGCATATCCCTGAATGCCATAAGCATATCCAGCAGACCATGCTGTAATATCATAGGTATTAGAATCGGCAACAATTGTTCTTGGTTCTAATAATACTTTTGCCAATACAGACCTTGGCTGATAAGAGCTTACAGCAATATGAAAACCTTTATCTATATAACTATCTTCTTTACCAGTAAAATAATTGAACCCGCGGAATGTTTTATTTTTCAATAGGCCAAATTCAATACCATTCTGTTCTAATAATTTTTTTAAGGCTACTATTTTTTGTTCTTCTGAACTGGTAAAAACATAGGTTTTATAATCACCAAACTTACCTGCCTTACTATCATCAAAAAACTTTTTAAATTCTGTTATTAATTTTTGTTGATTTTTAGAAGCCATTTCTATTGTAGACATCCCAGTTGTAAAATGATGAGCAGCCCTATCAACAAGCGTAAGCGTATCATTGTCATCATTTAAAATACCTAAGCCTGCCCTAATACCCCCTTGTTCATAAGTCATCCCAATTGCCCCATTATAAATAGGATAGGTATCACCATAAGATGGGTATAACAAATCGAATCTTTCTTTTGTAAAAAATAACCAATTATTGCTATCGAAATATCTAGCATGATTTTTTCCAATCATTACCTGAAAGGATCTTTGCCAAGGAGTGATCACTTCATGAATGGGCTCGGCAGCAGGGGCAAAATAATAGGGCTCATTGAATCCTTGTTCATGATAGTCTACATGTATTTGAGGCATCCATTCTTTGTATTTTTTAATTCTTTGTTGAGTTTCAACTTGCGTTTGCCAAGCCCAATCTCGGTTTAAATCAAAATTATAATGATTGCTTCTTCCCCCTGGCCAAGGTTCAATATGTTCTCTTGCTGCAGGATCGGGATTATAGTTTTTACTCACTACCGAATTATACCAATTAATATACCGATCTCTACCATCTGGATTAATGCAAGGATCTAAAATAACTACTGTATTTCTTAGCCAATTTTTACTTTGTGCATTTGTAGGATCTACCAGTGCATTTAAGGTTAGCATAAATGCCTCTGAGGAGGCTGCTTCATTTCCGTGTACATTATAACTAAGCCATACAATTGCAGGTGCATTTTCTACTTGTGAAACCATATTACTGTTAGAAAGTCCTGCCAACGATAGATTATTACTACGAATAGATGCTAACTTTTGCATATTCTCAGGCGCACTTACAATGGTAATCATAAGGTCTCTACCCTCGTTGGTTTCACCATATTTTTCTAGTTTCACCACTGCCGGGTTAGTTTGCGCCACCATTTTTACATATTCTACAATTCGGTGATGCCGGGTAAATTTTGTGCCCACTTTATAACCAAGAAATTGTTCAGGACTTTGTAAAGATTGTGCAAATAAGGCACTAGTAAATAAAATTAAAAAAGCTGTAGTAAATATTTTATACATAAAAATTAAATATGCAGTGAATGTAGCACTTATGGTAAAAATATGGATCAATTGATTACAATATGTTTATTAAAATTGGATGAGCGGATAACTCAAAAAGTTGTAATTTAACTTTATGAGAAAAATACTATTAGCCATTTGTTGCATTTCTGCAGTTTCTGTATTAAAAGCCCAACATCATTTTTCCATTATAGGAGCAGATAAAGAGGTAAATCCATATAGGTATACTGTTCAAAAAAGAGGTGAATTTAAACAGGCCGCAGTTAGTAGCGCGCATCCCCTTGCCAGTATGGTGGGGGCAGCAGTAATGAAAAGGGGAGGCAATGCATTTGATGCTGCAATAGCTACACAATTGGTTCTTGCCGTTGTATATCCTGGTGCAGGCAATCTTGGTGGAGGTGGTTTTTTATTGGGTAGAAAAATAAATGGAGATCTAATTGGCATTGACTACCGCGAAGCTGCACCAGAAAAAGCCAATAGAGATATGTATCTCGATAAAAATGGTCAACCTCAAATGAATCTTTCCATGGTAGGACCTTTAGCTTCTGGAATTCCGGGAACCGTTGCTGGATTATTTGCTACGATGCCCTATGCAACATTATCATTTGAACATTTAATACAACCCGCTATTGATATTGCTACATACGGCTATGTACTTACCGCTAAAGAGGCAGCCAGTTTAAACAGTGTAAGAGATGCATTTATTAAAAATAGTACCGAACCAACTGCATTTGTTAAATCTACTAAATGGAAAGTTGGCGATACATTAATTCAAAAAGAATTAGCAGCAACATTAACGCGTATTCAAAAAGAAGGTGCTAGAGGTTTTTATGAAGGAAAAACTGCAGCATTAATTGTTGCAGAAATGCAAAGAGGCAATGGTATCATTAGCATAAATGATTTAAAAAATTATACAGCTAAATTGCGCAATCCCATTTCATTTAAGTATAAAGAACATGAAATTATCAGCTTTGCACCTCCTAGTAGTGGGGGAATCTTAATTGCACAAATGATGAAGATGGTTGAAAAATATCCAATGAAAAAATTAGGTTTTCAAACCAGTAAAAGTGTTCAATTAATGGTTGAAGCTGAAAGAAGGGCATTTGCAGATAGGGCTGAATTTATGGGAGATCCCGACTTTTTTAAAGTTCCAGTTAACACTTTAATGAGTGATACTTATTTAGCAAAAAGAATGAGTGATTATACTCCTGATAAAGCAGGTGTAAGTGACCAGGTAAAAGCTGGTATCATAAAAGAAAGTGAAGAAACCACCCATTTAAGTATTGTTGATCCTGCTGGTAATATGGTTTCTGTAACAACTACGCTTAATAATGGATATGGCAATAGAACCGTTGTAGGTGGTGCTGGTTTTTTATTGAATAATGAAATGGACGATTTTAGTGTTAAACCAGGTGTTCCCAATATGTATGGTGCCATTGGAGGTGAAGCCAATGCTATTGAACCCGGTAAAAGAATGTTGAGTTCTATGACACCCACATTGGTTTTAAAAAATAAGAAACCTTATATTGTTATTGGCACTCCCGGGGGAACAACCATTCCAACATCTGTATATCAAGCATTAATTAATGTGATAGATTTTAATATGAGTATGGGAGACGCCATTGATAAACCAAAATTTCATCATCAATGGTTACCAGATGAAATAATGGTAGAAAATGATTTTGATGCTTCCACTAAACAACAACTGGTTAAAATGGGATATAAAATAACTGCTAGAGGAGCAATTGGTAGAACAGAAGGGATTCGTTTTTTACCAAACAAAAGAAGAGAAGCTGCTGCAGACAAACGTGGAGATGATTCTGTTGCAGGTTTTTAAAAAATGGAAATGAAATAGTATTTACCATAATCCATTTTTGAACTGTTGTGCTGCAAAATTGGCTGCTCTTGCCGTAATAGCCATAAAAGTAAGTGAAGGATTTTGCGAACCAGTAGAAGGCATACAAGCACCATCTGTTACAAAAACATTTTTACATGAATGCAATTGATTCCATTCGTTCAACATAGAACTATGTGAATCTTTCCCCATTCTTACTCCTCCCATTTCATGTATATCTAAACCTGGATTTTGTTTACTATCTGCTGTTGAAATATTGGTACAGCCTGCTTTTGTTAACATGGCTTTACCTTCTTTAAAAAAATCTTGTAGCATACTCTCGTCATTATCATCATAATCTACGTTGATTTCTAACTGTGGAATACCCCAATCATCTTTTTCAGTTTCACTTAATGTTACCATATTGGTTTCTTTAGGAATGGTTTCCCCTTGCATCATCAGTTGTACATGCCATCCTCCTAATTCAGATACTGCATCTTTTAATGCAGCACCAATATCTTCAGATTTTGCTCTTCCTCTATATGCATTTAAAAAAATCATATAGCCTCTTTTGAAGTTAGTATCTTGTTGTAATACATTTCTAAAGTTGGGCATCATCACTTGAGTAGGTCTTCTTCCAAAATAATACTTATCTAAAGGTCCATCATACATTGCGCTGATGGTTCCTCTATAATTATGAAAAGCAATATATTTTCCTAAAATTCCATAATCATTTCCTAACCCATTAGGAAACCTTACAGATTTGGAGTTTAGCAAAATTAAATTAGAGTTTAAGCAAGCAGCATTTAAAAAGATGATACGGGCATGGTATTCAGTAACTTCATGTGTAATAGCATCCACCACTTTTACACCAACTGCCCTTTGTAATTTTTCATCATACAATATGGAATCAACAACAGCATTGGTTTGCATATAAAAATTCTCCGTTTTAGTTGCTGCAGGCAAAGTACTGCTATTGCTACTAAAATATCCTCCAAACGGGCATCCCCTTTCACATAAATTTCTAGCTTGGCATTTTCCTCTTCCTTGATCTAGATGAATTTGATGCGGTTCTGTTAAATGAGCGCATCTGCCTTGAATTACATATCTTCCAGGAAATGCATTCATAATCTTTTTTTGTAAATCTTTTTCTACGCAATTCATTTCCCAAGGCTTTAAAAATTCTCCATCAGGAAGTACATCCAATTCATCTTTATTTCCACTGATTCCTACAAATTTTTCTACATAACTATACCATGGCGCTAGATCATCATATCTGATGGGCCAATCCACTGCAAAATTATCTCGCAAGGGAGCTTCAAAATCATACTTGCTCCAACGTTGTGTTTGCCTTGCCCAAGTGAGAGACTTGCCTCCTACCTGATAGCCTCGTATCCAACTAAATGGTTTATTTTGTACATAAGGATGCTCATAATCTTTAACAAAGAAATGTTTACTAGCTTCTGTAAATGCATAACAATTACTTACAATAGGAATTGTATCAGCTTCGGGAGGAGGAATTTTACCCCGATGTGGAAATTCCCATGGATGCAATTTAGCTGTGGGATAATCTTTTATGTGCTCTACATTTCTTCCACGTTCTAATACCAGGGTTTTTAATCCTTGTTCACACAATTCTTTTGCAGCCCAACCTCCACTAATTCCTGAGCCTATTACAATTGCATCAAATTGAATAGAAGAAAATTGATTGGCCATTGAATTAAATTATTTATTTATTTAAACCATTCACTAAAACGAGTTAAATCTACATTACCCCCTGTTAAAATAATTCCTATTTTTTTCCCTGCAAATAGTTTTTTATTTTTTAATACAGCAGCTAGCGGAACTACACAACTTGGTTCAACTACAATTTTCATTCGTTCATAAACCAATTGTAAGGCTGCCTTAATTTCATCCTCCGAAACCAATAATATATCTTTAACATGCTTTTTTATAATTGCTAAAGTTTGCTCACTTAATGTAGTTAAAAGCCCATCGGCGATGGTGTTTACATAAGGAGCTTTTTCTACTTTTCCCGATTGAAAACTTAATACGGCGTCCGCTGCTCCTGCAGGTTCACCTGCGTATACTTGAATGGTATCACTAAAATAAAATGCAGCTAATGCAGTACCCGAAAGTAACCCACCTCCTCCCACTGGGGCCAAGATGTAATTTAAATTTGGAATTTCTTCAATTAGCTCTTTTGCACAAGTGGCTTGACCTGTTATAACTCTATAATCATCATAAGGATGAATAAATTCAGCGCCTGTTTCTTTAACTATTTTATTAACTGCAGATTCTCTAGCTATTTGATTGGGTTCGCAAAAAGTAATTTCTGCCCCATATCCTTTAACTGCATTTACTTTTACTAATGGAGACGTACTAGGCATTACGATATATGATTTTGTACCCAATTCTTTAGCAGCAAATGCAATGGCTTGTGCATGATTACCCGATGAATGTGTTGCAATCCCATTCTTTAATTTATGAGCAGGTAAACTTAATGCAGCATTCATTCCACCTCTTATTTTAAAAGCCCCAATTTTTTGAAAATTCTCACATTTAAAATATAGTTCAGCTTCTGCAATCAAATTGATACTAGTATTGGTGAGAACAGGCGTATGATGAATGTATGGCTTTATCAACGCATGTGCTTTTTCTATATCCTCTTTAGATATCTTTATCATATATTTATTTTGTAGCGTTCATATTTCCCTTATGTACGTCCTGAATAAAGTTAATTACCCCGTTCATATATACTTGCTGATCATCCCACATACTTAAATGACTTCCCTTAGGACAATACAAAAACCTGCCATTCAATACCATTTTGCTTTGTGCCTCCATTGCTGCAGGATCCATAGTATCAAATTTACCACCAATCATTAGCGTAGGTGTTTTAATTTCTTTTAACCGATTGGTAATATCCCATTTAGCCAATCTACCACTAATACCAAATTCACTAGGCCCTTGCATCATGGTATATACCGTGTTATTGGCATGTTGCAGAGAACGATTGAGTGCATTGGGCCATTCTGCTAAACGACAAATATGTTCATGATAAAAATGGGGAATCAATAATTCCATATACTTCGGATTATTGAAATCTTTTTTGGCTTCAATGTCTCTAATGGTTTTTAATACAGTTGGATCCATTTGCTTGGCTAATACTTCATTGGCATATTTACCATAAGCTGGAGCACTACTAACCATATTGGAGATTAATAAACCTTTTATATTTTGTTGAAATTTTAAAGCGTATTCCATACCCAATATTCCACCCCAAGAATTTCCCAATACATAAAAATTACTACTATCTGCCCCAATAGCTTTGCGTACTTGTTCTACTTCATCAACAAAGCGTTCGATTGTCCAAAGGCTAGAATCTGTTGGTTGATCACTGTAATAAGAACCTAATTGATCATATTCATAAAATTCAAAGCCTTGTTGTTGAAAGAATGTTTCAAAACACTCCATGTATTCGTGTGTCATAGCTGGGCCGCCATGTAATAGGAGAATTTTAATATTTGGGTTATTGCCAAAACGTTTGGTCCAAACTTTAAATTCGCCAACAGGTGTTTTTATTGGAATCATTTTTACACCCCCTGCTTGTAAGGTATCGGAATAGGTAAAATAGGATGCTAGCGTATTTTCGCTAGAAGCATTGGGCTTGCATGAAAACATAAAGGAAATTAGCAAAAGGTAAAGTATCAATCGCATACACTTAGTTTAATTGATATGAAATATACCTAATTTATGTATTAAACTAAAATTTTGTATTTACCCTCACTGCATATACATTTGCAGCAACACGGGGGGTTAGCTCAGTTGGCTAGAGCGCTTGCATGGCATGCAAGAGGTCGTCGGTTCGACCCCGATACTCTCCACTCTCTAAAACCCGCTACCATGGCGGGTTTTGTAGTTTTATACTCTACAGAAAATCACTTTCAGTTTGGGCCGGAAGTACCCTATTTTGGGTCACAAATGCCTATTTGGGTCACAAATGGGCCGGAAAAAAGCTACTTATTTTTATGTCTTAAAAGTGATTCAGATACAAACAAACTAGCCGATAAAATGGCTTACGTTTTATGAAAGATTCACAGAGAATTAAAGGCATTGTAACTGTTACAGAAGACAGAGGACGATTAAGAATTAGATGGAGACATCTTGGTATTAGGTATTCCCTCAACCATTCATTTGTTAGTAATTTAAATCATATAGCTGCAAGAAAAATTGCACTTCAGATTGAACAAGATATTGCACTTGGAACATTTGATAGTTCTTTAAATAAATATTCAGGCAAGCATTCAAGATCAAGTTTATTACCCAAAACTTTTACAGAATTATTTGAGCATTGGGTAAAGAACTACAAACAGATGGATTGTGATGTTCATACCAATTACCATTCTACTAGGAATATGACAACTAAATGGGGTAATGTAGATGCAAACAATTTAGTAAAAAAGCTTAACGGAGTAACTAATGCACCTGTTACTTATAATAGAAGGCTCACTATACTTAAAACATTTGTGAATTGGTTGGTGGAACAAAAAGTATGGGAACGAAATCCTTTACTTTCTGTACAACGTAAAAAAGTAAAAACAGAAAAGCATGAAAACAGAAAGCCTTTTACAGAAGTTGAAATCAGACAGATTCTGAATGCTATTAAAACCAACGCTGCATGCTCAAAGTATGCTTGCACAAAACACAGCTTCTATTATCCATTTATTTATTTCCTTTTTAAAACAGGTGTACGAAATGCAGAAGCAATTGGACTAAGGGTAAAACACATTGATACTAAAACCAAACTGATACATATTAAAGAAGTGTTGGCTCGTTCATTAAAAAGTACCACTTCAAAAAACAGGGTGAGGAAATCAACCAAAAATGAAAAGGAACGTTTTCTTCCTTTTACCAATGATCTAATTGAAGTATTATCTCCACTCCTAGTAAACAAAAAACCTGATGACTTGGTATTTACTTCCCCAGCTGGAAAAGCATTAGATGATCACAATATTACAAACAGGGTTTTTAAACCAGTACTCAAACATTTATCAATAAAGGACAGAGTTTTGTACGCTTGTAGGCATACTTTCGGAAGCCGTTGTATTGATGAAAGAATTACCCCAGTGATGACTGCTTTTTTAATGGGAAACAATCCTGAAACTGCACTCAAACGCTATACACATCAATTAACAATACCCGACTCTTTGCCAAGTATTTAAATACTTAGGTACTTCACTAAGTTTTCAATCTTTTGGAAATATGTAGCAGTAATAAGGCACTGCAAATCTAAGCTGGGTAGGATTTTTCTTAATGTTACCGTTCAGATAATTACGGCAGGTCCCCCTATTGATCCCCTCAAATACAGCTGCCTCTTTTATAGAATCAAATAATTTTCCAGTCAATTTGTGCTTTACTTTTTTACCTGTTGCTTTTTTCAATCCAGTTCTATAAGTATGTTGAATATTCTCAGCATGAGATACCCATTCTAAGTTACTAAAATGGTTATCCGTTTTAATTCCATTAAGATGGTTTACAAAAGGCTTGTTCAATGTATTACTCACAAATACAGAAGCAACTAATCGATGAACAAACTTAGTAACATGTTTACCATTGATAAATAAGATAACGGTTTTATATCCGCCCCTATCAATTTTCTGTTTCAGCAACCTTGGCTTTGCTCCTTTTTGTTGGCTTAATACATCACCATTAGCATTGACGAAATACTTATCATTAGTATCTGGTATTGATTTCCATTGGTCCATACACAAAATTAAGCTTGATTGAAAAGCCATGAACCTATTTACAAGATCTGTTCAAATCTTGTGTATTAAAAAACATACAAATTATTTTTGTATGTAACATATTTTATTCTACTTTTGTGTTATGGTGTCATTTTTAGAAACGTTTGAGCTGTTATTAATGAAGTTGGAAACTCCTGGCCAGAGAATCCAATTGCTTTCAATTATTGAGGGTATTGGAGAAACTAACCATTTCGAAGATCCAAATAGTAACCTTATTGATATTCGTAAGGTATCTAAGCCCAAGATCAAGGAATTGAGACAACTAATGATACAGCTTGACGCAATAAAATTGTATACTGAGCTGGAAGAGATGAAAGTATATTATCAGGTAAATGCTGATCCACGTTCACCTAATACACAGTCTTTGTATGCAAAGGCAGTAACACCCAAGTTTGGAAAAAACGGAAAACGTAAGCACATTGGCATTCGGTATGGTTCCTTGAACAAATATCCAGAAGGATGGACGAAAAAACATATGACCGAGGCCAAATCATTGCTTATTAAAAAAGCGTTTAGCCAAATCTTAGAAGAGTGATTTTTTTTAATTAAAAAACATACAAAAAATTGTTGTATGGAAATTATGAAAGTAAACGTAAAAGAGATTAAAACAGTTAAAAGTGCGGTAGCCGGTCAGATTGAACCTGAAAGAGTATTTAACGCACTGGCACAAAAAAGTAGCATCCATGTTTTTGACTCGTCCTAAAAAAACCTTACATTTTAAAAAATTAATCCTGGTATTACTT
>JAVHPL010000144.1:0-10731 GCA_036170555.1 Sediminibacterium sp.
TTATCTTCTGCTAGCTATTAATAAATTAAGATCGGTAAATTTCAGATCAAACTTTTGACTGATATAAAAATCGGTTAGGGCGCCCTTGAATAAATACACGCCTTCTCGCAAATTAAACTTATGCCAAATCATTTCTTCTAAGCCACCTTCATCACTAATTTCTAACATCAACGGCATTAACACATTGCTGATGGCTTGGCTTGCTGTTCTGGCAAATCCACTGGGAATATTGGGAACACAATAATGAATTACATCATGCTTTAAAAAAGTAGGTTCTTCATAACTGGTTAGTTCACTGGTTTCAAAACAACCCCCTCTATCTATGGCAACATCTATAATAATACTTCCCGAACGCATAGCAGCAACCATTTCTTCCGTTACAACAATTGGCGCTCTGCCAAATTCATTACTCAATGCACCCACGGCTACCTCGCAGGTTTTTAATTGTTTGGCTAAAATGCGTGGTTCTAACACACTAGTCCAAATTCGCTGTCCTAAATTATTTTGTAATTGTTTTAAACGATATACATCATTGTCAAATACCTTTACCGAAGCTCCCAATGCCAATGCATTTCTGGTTGCAAATTCCCCTACAATTCCTGCCCCAATAACAACTACTTTAGTAGGAGGTATACCACTAATTCCTCCTAATAAAACACCTTTACCCGCATTGAAACTACTTAAATATTGACCTGCAATTAACATCACTGCACTGCCCGCAATTTCACTCATGCTTCT
The DNA here is from genome assembly GCA_036170555.1 of Sediminibacterium sp. Lineage (GTDB taxonomy): Bacteria > Bacteroidota > Bacteroidia > Chitinophagales > Chitinophagaceae > Sediminibacterium. The sequence continues at coordinate 739 of JAVHPL010000144.1, forward strand.
AACAATGGGATAGGTTCCACTATCATCTTTGAAGTTTTCAAAACTCAAAGCCGTGATGCGCTTTTCCATCATCTTTTCTATATAGGCTTTCTTTAAAGCAGAATGATGTATGGGAGAAATAATAGTTTGATTTAGTTGTAATAAAGGCAAATCTTCTTCTACAGGTGGTGCACTTTTTACCAAGATAGGGCACTGAAATACAGCGGTTCTATCGTACACAATTTGCGCCCCTGCTTCGGCATAGTCTTGATCTTTATAATGACTTCCTTCTCCTGCATGGTGTTCTACAGTAACTTGATTTCCATTGGCCACCAATACCCCAACAGCATCTGGAGTTAGCGCAATTCTATTTTCCTGAAAAGCAATTTCTTTGGGAATGCCTATTTGTAATTGAGCTCCTGGCGATTTTATATCTAAGGTTTCTTCTAATGCTTCAAATAATAAAGAAGGACTAATGCTAGGTCTACTGGTTGCCATGTGTTGTGTTGAAACTTAAAGTTAACGATTTAGGTGGAGAGTTTACTATATGTTGAAACTGCTAATTCTACGGGTATGTTCATTTAAAATTTCCATTTGCAAATGCCAAGAATTGGGAGGAATTAGGCCAATAGCTTGTTCGGGCCATTCTACAAAACAAGTATGGCCACTCAATAATACTTCCTCCACTCCTGCCTGTAATGCCTCCTGTTCGTTTTTTAAACGATACCAATCCATATGAAAAATAGCATCCCCATTTGCCAACTGATACTCATTAATGATAGCAAATGTAGGGCTACTAACCGTTGTTTGAACGCCTAAATAAGCGCAGATTGCGTGTATACAAGTGGTTTTGCCCGATCCCATAGGTGCATGGAATGCCCACACATTAAAATTTTTTCCTTCTTTCCATAAAACTTCGGCCACCGAATGAATTTGATTCAATTCAAAAATTGCATCCATGAGGCAAAGATAATCTTGTATTCGCTAATATTATTCCAATATCGAAAATGGAGGGGCGAATCCCTTTCGTAAATTTGTTCAACTTGAAATAAGTATAAACCATTATGGAAAAAGTAAACTGGAAAGTAAGTGGCATGAGTTGTACCAATTGCGCCCTTACCATAGATAAATATTTAAAAGGGAAAGGGCTAAACGAAGTAAAAGTAAATTTTATAGGCGGAGACGTAAGTTTTGCTATCCCCGAAGGGATGAATAAACTAGATATTCAACAGGGAATTGACTCATTGGGATATCAAGTAAATAATGGCGAAGCCATCTCCAACAAAAAAAAGAAATTATTTACATCTCATTTACAAAGATTTCTGTTTTGTGCATTGTTTACAATACCCTTAATGCTACACATGATTCCTGGTGTACATATCCATTGGCTAATGAACCCTTATGTACAAATAGGATTAACCATTCCTGTTTTTATAGTAGGGATGGATTTTTTTGGAAGAAGCGCTATGCATAGCTTACTTAAAGGCATTCCCAACATGAATGTGCTCATTACCATTGGTGCAGTAGCTTCGTTTGTATATAGTTTATATGGCACTTTTACTGGTCAGGCTGCTGAGTATATGTTTTACGAAACCACCGCTACCATTCTTACCTTGGTTTTTTTAGGTAATTGGCTAGAAGATAAATCGGTAGAAACCACTCAAGCTGCTTTACAAAAACTGGTTCGATCTCAAAAAACAATGGCCAATATGATTGCTTACGACGACCAGCATCAAGAACATATTTTTTCTGTTGAAAGCAGTGCTTTAAAAGTTGGAGATCTTATTTTAATTAAGAGTGGCGAAGCTATTCCAATGGATTGTAAAATATTATCTGGTGAGTTAAGTGTGAATGAATCTATTGTAACAGGAGAATTTATTCCTGTTGACAAAAAAATAAAAGATACTTTAATAGGTGGAAGTATTGCCGTTAATGGATCTGTAAAAGCCTATATAACCGCAGTAGGTGATGATACCATTTTGGGAGGAATTTTACAATTGGTTAAAAATGCACAAACAGAAAAACCCCCTGTACAATTATTGGCAGATAAAATCAGTGCTATTTTTGTTCCGGTAGTTATTAGCATTTCCATTATTACGCTAATAATTAATTACACAGTAGCAGAACAGTCATTTACGCAAAGTTTAATGAGAGCTATTGCCGTATTGGTTATTTCATGCCCTTGTGCCATGGGATTGGCCACTCCTGCAGCTATTGCAGTAGGATTAGGAAGGGCCGCAAGAAATGGGATTCTTTTTAAAAATACAAAGAGTTTAGAACTTTTTAAAAGTATTAAACAAGTAGTATTTGATAAAACGGGAACATTAACCACAGGTAAATTTGCCATTGATAAAATTGGCCTTACCCCAATGGGTGAGCAATTGGGAATGGAAACGTTTAAACGAATTACTTATTCCTTAGAAAAATATTCAAACCATCCCCTAGCAAAAACAATTACCAAAGAATGGAAACAAACCAACGATATTCGATTTACCAAAGTAGATGAAATAAAAGGATGGGGAATGAGCGCTACCGACAAAGAGGGTAATGAATATATTGCAGGATCGTACAAAGCTGCTGCTACTTTAACAACAGAACATGATCATGCTATTTATATAATTAAAAACCAAGAACTACTTGGATGGATTAATATGGCAGATGAAATAAGACCAGAATCTTTTGCCTTAATTCAGTTTTTAAAAACCCAACAGATCACCACTATTTTATTAAGTGGTGATAGAGCTGAAGCCTGCGAAATGGTAGCTAATCAATTAAAGATAGATCAGGTTTTTGCTGAGCAAAGTCCCACCCAGAAACTAGAAAAAATAACAGCCCTTTCGGCAGCATCGGCAACTGCCATGGTTGGAGACGGCATTAATGATGCCCCTGCATTGGCAAAGGCAACAATAGGTATATCACTTAGTGATGCATCACAAATTGCCGTGCAAACTGCAGAAGTGGTGTTAATGAATCATGGATTAAAAAATCTTCCTCTAGCCTTAGGCTTGGGTAAGCATACTTATTTAACTATACAGCAAAATTTATTCTGGGCTTTAATTTATAATGTTGCAGCTATCCCTATTGCAGCAATGGGCTTTTTAAGCCCAAGCTTTAGTGCATTAGCCATGGGATTGAGTGATGTAGTATTGGCATTTAATTCGGTAAGACTGAATTTTAAGAAAGTAGCCTAATATTGAGAACGCCCAAAGAAATATTACAACAATATTGGAAACATCAGTCTTTTAGACCACTTCAAGAGGAGATAATTCAAACTATTTTAGATGGTCATGACACACTTGCCTTATTGCCAACTGGTGGCGGAAAATCGGTATGTTTTCAAGTACCAGGATTATTATTAGATGGGCTTTGTTTAGTGATTAGTCCGCTGATTGCATTAATGCGAGATCAAGTAGATAACCTGAATAATAAAGGAATCAGTGCTGCTTCATTGCATAGTGGTCTAAGTTTTTTTGAAGTAAAAAATATACTTAGGGATGCTGCTGATGGAGAGTACAAATTTTTATACTGCTCACCAGAACGATTAGAAAGTAAGTTGTTTATAGAATACATTCCTGTATTGCCTGTAAGTTTACTGGTAATAGATGAAGCCCATTGCATTTCACAATGGGGTTATGATTTTAGACCCCCCTATTTAAGAATTGCAGCTACTAGAAATTTATTTAAAGATGCACCACTTATTGCCTTAACAGCATCTGCAACACCATTGGTTCAAAAAGACATCATAGAAAAACTGGCTCTTAAACAAACCGCCGTTTTTCAACAATCCTTTGAACGCCCCAATTTATCTTACAGTGTTTTTTTAGTTGATAGTAAAATCAATAAAATAATAAACATACTTCAAAAAGTTGCTGGCAGTAGTATCATTTATTGCAACAATAGAAAGCAAACAAAAAAAGTAGCAGAACTACTTTCCTTGCAAGGTATTGCCGCTGATTTTTATCATGCGGGTTTATCACAACAGGTAAGAGAAATGAAGCAACAGGCATGGATTCAAAATAAAGTACGCGCCATGGTTTGTACCAATGCTTTTGGAATGGGCATAGATAAACCCGATGTACGAATAGTAATTCATCATGATGTTACAGACTGTTTAGAAAACTATTATCAAGAAGCAGGAAGAGCAGGAAGAGATGGCAAGAAAGCTTATGCAGTATTACTTTACCAACAAAAAGATATTGCTGAATTACTATCGAATTCATTAAAAAAATTTCCCACTATTAAAGTAATTAAACAAGTATATCAAGCTATTGCAGATTACTTACAAATTCCTGTTGGAAATGGGGAAGGCATTTATTACCCTTTTGACTTTAGTACATTTATCAGAAACTTTAAATTAGAAGCACTTCTGGTAATGAATGTATTAAAAGTATTGGAACAAGAAGATCTAATTAGTTTTTCGGAAAATATATTTTTACCTACACAGGTTTCTTTTGTAACCAATAAAGAAGGGATAAGCAATTTTGAAAAAGCATATCCCGAAATTGAACCCATCATCAAGGCATTACTAAGAACCTATGAAGGCATAATAGACAATCGTGTTTCTATTTATGAGCAGCAAATTGCTAAAATTTGTAAACTACCAATTGAAAAAATAACTGCTGCTTTAAAACTATTAACCTCACATGGCATTATAGAATACCTCCCCAAAAAAGAAACGCCTCAAATACAATTTTTAACCAATAGAGCTTCTGCAGAATACTTAGTTATTCATCAAGATGCTTATTTGCATAGAAAAAAATTATACGAAAAAAGAGTTGGCACCATCATCGCCTACACAAAAGAGGTTTCAACATGTAGAAGCAAGTATATCTCAAATTACTTTGGAGATACTTCTGATAAAAATTGTGGCGTTTGTGATAATTGTATTAATGCAAAAAAGAAGAAATTAAGTTCAACAGAATTTGCTACTATTGAAAGTGAATTAAAAAAACAAACCCATACTACATTCATCACAGTAGCTCAATTCATTGCATTGATGAAAGAATTTTCAACAGAGAAAATTTGGTGCGCCCTGGAATTTTTACAATCCGAGGAAAAAATTAATATTAATGATGTACAAGAAATCAAGTGGTTAAACTAGCCATCACCTTCTACGGGAACCACCCGATCTTCCACCCAAACCCAGTGCACCTAAAAGACTTCTGGTAATAATGGAAGCGGCTGTTCTTCCCACTTGTTTTACTACCGGATTATCAAAAAAGCTTTCTTCTTTCTTACCTATTTTTTTTTGAATGGCATCCTCAGATTGCAACGCAGCTTCTTCAGATTTGGCTTGTGCTTGGGCTAATTTAGCAGAAAGTATTTCATAAGCACTTTCATTATCAATAGCCTGATTGTATTTTGTTACTAATTTACTTTTACTTGTAAGCGCATCCATTTCCGCATCTGTTAAAACATCCATTCTACTTTTAGGAGGGCATAACATAGTATGAATCAACGGAGTTGGAATTCCTTTTTCATTTAATAGAGTAACAAATGCTTCTCCAATTCCTAATTGTGTAAGTAATTCATCTATATCATAAAATGAACTCTCTGGAAAATTTTCAGCAGCTTGTTTAATGGTTTTTCTATCTGCTGCAGTAAATGCTCGAAGGGCATGCTGCACTTTTAATCCTAATTGGCTTAAAATAGAAGCGGGAATATCCTGAGGATTTTGTGTACAAAAGAAAATACCCACTCCCTTTGATCTTATTAATTTTATTACCGTTTCTAATTGTTGCATTAAGGCATCGGATGCTTCTTGAAAAATCAGGTGCGCTTCATCTATAAATAAAACCAATTTAGGTTTATCTAAATCACCTTCTTCGGGGCAGGTAGCATATAATTCTGCCAATAATTGTAACATAAAAGTAGAAAACAACTTAGGTTTATCTTGCATATCGGTAACCCGCAATATATTTACGATACCCCTGCCATCATCGCTTATTCGCATTAAGTCATCTATTTCAAAACTCTTCTCTCCAAAAAATACATCGGCCCCTTGCTGCTCTAATTCAATTACTTTGCGCAATATGGTTCCTGTTGAAGTAGTAGAAATTTTGCCATATATTTTCTCTATTTCTGCCTTACCTTCTGCACTAATAAATTGAAGTACTTTAATAAAATCTTTTAAATCTAATAAAGGCATTGTGTTATCATCACAATATTTAAATATGAGGGCAACCATTCCACCCTGTGTATCATTCAATCCTAAAATTTTACTTAGCAATACAGGACCAAACTCACTTACCGTAGCCCTTAACTTTACGCCCTTACCTGCATTTAATGTCATTAATTCTACTGGATAGGCAGCAGCCTTCCATTCCATTCCAATTTTATTTGCTCGATCGGAAATTTTTTCATTTACAGTACCTGCTGTTGCTATCCCACTTAAATCGCCCTTAATATCCATCAGCAAAACAGGAATACTATTGTCACTTAAACTTTCACTAATCATTTGCAGGGTTTTGGTTTTTCCCGTTCCTGTTGCTCCTGCTATGAGGCCATGGCGATTCAATGTTTTCAAGGGTAGAAAAATGTCTGCACCAGCCACCACTTCACCGTTTAACATGCCTGTACCTATTTTTACATATTCGCCTTTAAAATTATACCCAGCTTTTACGGCTTCAATAAATGCAGCTTCATCCAACATAAATAAATATTTACGCTCAAAGTACTAAATACTATTTAAAAATAAGGTTCTGAAGTACTTTTGCTGTATGAAAAAATGGATCTTTTTGGCAGCCCTAATTCTTCTAGCTGGGATAGGTATTTCTTTTACCTACAATTCTTCTATAAAAACAAGGGCAGCATTGGGAGAAAAATTATTTCACGAAAAAATACTCTCCAAAGATTCTTCTATTAGTTGTGCTAGCTGTCATATTCCTTCACTGGGTTTTGCAGATAGTTTAACCCTTAGTATTGGCATTCACGGCACCCCAACAACAAGAAACACACCCTCGGTTCTGAATATGAAAAACCGTCCATATTATTTTTGGGATGGAAGAGCAGGTACATTGGCCCAACAATCATTGATGCCCATTGCCAATAAAGATGAAATGGGGTTACCCATTGCCGAAGCTGTTCAACGTTTAAGAGCCAACCCTACATACCAATTACTTTTTCTCAACATTTTTGGTAGCCAACCAACAGCTCAAAATTTATCGCTTGCCATTGCTGCTTATGAAAATACTTTAGAAACAGATGATAGTAAATTCGATTTAGCAAACGACGATACCGATACATTAACCAGCTCGGAAGAAAGGGGTAGAAAATTATTTGTTGGCGAAAAAGCTAAATGTTTCGACTGTCATATGGGGCCAGATTTTACCAATGATGATTTTAAAAACATTGGGTTGTATGATGGAAAACAATTATCAGATAAAGGCAGGTATAGCATTACTAAGGAAACAGCCGATTTGGGAAAATTTAAAACACCTGGTTTAAGAAATATTGCTATCACTGCTCCTTATATGCACAATGGCATGTTTAAAACACTAGAAGAAGTGGTGGAATATTACAACAATCCCGAGAAATTTGTAAGAAACCCCATCAATATAGATAGTACCCTTAGCAAGCCACTTGGCTTAACTGAAGCCGAGAAAGCAGATCTAGTGAATTTCTTGAATACATTAACAGATAAGCGTTTTACAAATACTCGGTTTTAACGATTTTAACAAAAAATTGGAAAGGGTTATTAGTAACTTGCAAGTTGACTATCTTTATTATTATAAATAAAAATCTGATGGAAGACAAAAAACAATTCAAAATTCTACTTTGCGAAGATGATACCAATTTGGGCATGGTTTTAAAAAATTATTTAGAATTAAATGACTATGATATCATTTTAGAAAGGGATGGGAAATTAGGTTTGGCCGCATTTCAACGCGAAAAATTTGATATCTGTTTGTTAGATGTAATGATGCCCAATATGGATGGATTTACTTTAGCAGAAGAAATTAGAGATATAGATCCAGATGTTCCTCTATTCTTTTTAAGTGCCAAAACCATGAAAGACGATATCATTCAGGGTTATAAATTAGGTGCTGATGATTATATCACCAAGCCCTTCGACAGTGAAGTGTTATTAATGAAAATAAAAGCGATTCTTAAAAGAAATGAAGAAGAAAATAGAATCAATGATAATATTGAATTTGATCTTGCTTCCTATCACTTTAATCCAAAATTACGTGAGCTAAAAAAAGGTGAATTGGTTCAAACCCTTTCTCCAAAAGAAAATGAACTTTTGAAAATGCTGGCTGAACATAAAAATGATTTGTTGCCTCGCGAAAGAGCCTTGAAAAAAATATGGGGTAGCGATACCTATTTCAATGGCAGAAGCATGGATGTGTATATTGCAAAATTGCGTAAGTACTTAAAAGAAGATACGGCTATTGAAATTGTAAATATTCACGGAAACGGATTTAGACTGGTTGCACCTTAATTAAACAGGTCTCCTGCAGTTCCTTTCTGCATAACAACCCCAAGATGATTGTAGGCTTTTAAAGTAGCTTCTCTTCCTCTTGGGGTTCTTTGTAAAAATCCTTCTTGAATTAAAAATGGCTCATACACTTCTTCTATAGTTCCAGGCTCTTCACCAACAGCAGTGGCAATGGTAGAAATACCAACTGGCCCTCCCTTGAATTTATTAATGATGGTAGCCAAAATTCTATTGTCCATTTCATCTAAGCCATGGGCATCTACATTCAATGCTTTTAAACCGTGTTGAGTAATGCCTATATCTATTTGGCCATCATTCAGCACTTGCGCAAAGTCTCTAACTCTTCTTAATAATCCATTGGCAATTCTAGGAGTTCCCCTACTTCTACCAGCAATTTCTTTGGCTGCATCTATGGTAATTTGAGTACCTAAAATGGAAGCACTTCTTTGTATAATTTTTTGTAAAACGGTAGCGTTGTAATATTCTAAGCGAGATTTTATTCCAAATCTAGATAAAAGCGGCGCAGTTAATAATCCACTTCTTGTAGTAGCTCCAACCAAAGTAAATGGATTGAGATTAATTTGTACACTTCTGGCATTAGGACCAGAATCTATCATGATATCAATTTTAAAATCTTCCATTGCCGCATAGAGATATTCCTCTACCACTGTACTAAGCCGGTGTATTTCATCTATGAACAATACATCGTTGGGTTGTAAATTAGTTAACAAACCTGCTAAATCACCTGGCTTCTCAATTACTGGTCCAGAGGTTTCTTTAATATTAACCCCCAACTCATTGGCCACAATTCGGCTAAGCGTTGTTTTGCCCAAACCTGGAGGACCATGAAACAATATATGATCTAATGCTTCTCCACGCAGTTTGGCTGCTTTGATAAAGATGACCAAATTTTCTATTAGCTGAGGTTGACCAGAAAAATCATCAATCTGGCTTGGCCTGATTGCATTCTCAAACTCCTTATCTGCAGGATTGAGCTGATTGATATTATCGTGAAGATGATCGTTGGCCATATAACATCGAAAGTACAAAAAATGCTGCCCTATCTTTATAAAAATTTTACAAATGACGCAGAGAACAGCCTTATTATTGGGTGCAACAGGATTAACAGGAAGCTTATTACTTAATTTATTGCTCCAATCTGAGCAGTATAAAAAAGTGATTATATATGTTAGAAAACCTACCAATCAAATACATCCAAAACTGGTTGAACAAATCATCCATTACGATACCATAGATACCGCCGTTGAAGCTGATGATGTTTTTTGTTGTTTAGGAACCACCATTAAAATAGCCAAAACAAAAGCAGCTTTTGAAAAAGTAGATTTACATTATCCATTAAAAATTGCAGCACTACAATATAAGGCTGGGACTAAACAATTTTTAGTTATAAGTGCGATGGGTGCGAGTACTTCATCTTCCATTTTTTATAGCAGAACCAAGGGCTTGATGGAAGCAGGATTAGAAGCTATTGGCTTTGAATCATTGTATATTTTTAGACCTTCTTTTATTATGGGCAATAGAAAAGAAGAAAGAATGGGAGAAAAAATAGGCAT
>JAVHPL010000145.1:0-35374 GCA_036170555.1 Sediminibacterium sp.
ATTTCTAATAATACGCCAACAAAAATATCTATTGAATCAAATACGCTTATCCAAAATGATAAGCTTACATCTACAACATCTACATTTTATTTAGGTGACAACGAAAAAAAAATAACCATCTTAGTAAATGAGCCCAATGCAGTATTTTTATCGGATGCTAGTTTAGATTTTCTAACTAAAATGTTAAGTGCCTGTAAACTAAATATAGGGGATGTAGCTATTGTAAATATTTTTCAACATCCATTAGCATTTACTGAATTTAAAAAATTATTGTCCCCTACAATTTGTTTACTATTTAATGTGGTTGCTAAAAATATTCAACTACCTTTTACTATACCCCATTATCAAGTACAACAATATGCAAACTGCACTTTTTTAATAGCCCCAGATTTATCTACTTATACACTCGAAACGAATGATGCTAAAATAGAAAAAACAAAACTTTGGATTAGCTTAAAAAAAATATTCAATATTTAATTTTCTAAATGGCACAAAAAGAACTCATTTTTGCAACTAATAATGCTCATAAGGTAAAAGAAATTAAAACAGTTGTAGGATCAATACTAAATATCATTTCATTGCAAGAAGCAGGCATTGAAATTGATATTCCTGAACCATACGATACGTTAGAAGCCAATGCAAAAGAAAAATCTACTGTAATTCATTCACTAACTGGAAAAAATTGTTTTAGTGAAGATACAGGCTTAGAAGTAGCTGCACTAAATGGAGCACCTGGTGTAAAAAGTGCAAGGTACGCTGGAGAGGATAACAATTTTCAAGCTAATATAAATAAACTATTATTGAATTTAGCAGGTAACCCCAACCGGTCAGCTCAGTTTAGAACAGTGATTTCATTAATTTGGAATAACAAAGAATATTTTTTTCAAGGCATTTGCAAAGGTGAAATTATAGGCTCGCAAAAAGGAGTGGAAGGTTTTGGCTATGACCCTATTTTTATTCCAGACGGCAGTAAAAAAACATTTGCAGAAATGACTTTAGAGGAAAAAAATTTTTTTAGCCATCGTCAAAAAGCTACCAATGAATTAATTAAATTCTTACAGACTAATTTATGAATAGAATTAAAGTAAGTATACCTGAATATTTTTCATTTAGTACTTCAATAAAAGTTACATTACGAGATTTAAATTATGGGAATCATGTAGGAAACGACACTGTACTCTCTTTATTACAAGAAGCGAGACAACAATTTCTAGCCACAAGAGGATACAAAGAATTAGATTTAGAGGGATTTGGATTAATCATGGTAGATGCTATGATTGAATATAAAAAAGAACTACATTATGATGATTCTATTTTGATATCGGTACATGCACAAGATTTCGATAAAATGGGATTTGATTTTTTTTACAAAATAGAAATAATAAAAGAAGATCAATTTATATTAGCAGTGAGAGCCAAAACAGGCATGCTATTATATGATTATTTGAATAAGAAAAAAGTATCACTTAGCAATTCAATAATACAAAACCTAACATAAAGCTTAAGAAGATTTTTAAGTTTCATTCCAAATTCGCCAACTTTCTTCAGCTTGTAATACCAACATTTCAGCACCATTTTGAATAGTAGCACCTTGGGCTTTCCCCATTTGCAAAAATAAAGTTTCTGATGGGTTATAAATTAAATCGAAAAGATGATGTTGATTACCAATAAATTCATAAGGTATCGCAGGCGCTTCATTAACTGAAGGATATTGACCAACGGGAGATGTATTAATTAGGATGGTATGCGTTTCTATCCAGTCTCGATTGAGCGCTTCATAAGATAGTTGATTGGATATTGGGTTTCGAGAAACTATTTTATATTGAATTTGCAGTTTATTTAACACATATTCTACTGCTGCTGCTGCTCCGCCAGAACCAAATACCAATGCTTTTTGATGATATGTATTTAAAAAAGGTTTTAAGGATTGTTCAAATCCTACCACGTCTGTATTATAACCCATTAATTTACCATCAAGAATTTTTACACAATTACAAGCACCTATTTGTTTAACAGCATCAGTTTGCTCATTCAAAAAAGGAATAATATGTTTTTTATGTGGTATGGTAACATTAAATCCTACAAGATTGGTATGAGCTTTTAAAATATCTTCTAATTCATTGATAGAAGGTATAGAAAAGTTAATATAAGCTGCGTTGGAAATTCCTAATTGATGAAATTTATTAGTAAAATATTTTTGTGAGAAAGAATGTGTAAGTGGATATCCAACCAACCCAAAAGTTCTCATAATTTACTTTTTATTCAGATACAATTCAAAGGTATCGCCTCTTAACCCAATGCGCATTGCTTCTAAAGGAATCACTTCATTTGGTGCTATATTTCCTAGGTTAACATTGCAGCCAATTAATTCAAGAAAATACAATTGTTGTGCTTTTTGTGGAGCTTCCCAAATAATTTTCTCGGCAGGAATTTGGGTTAAGATTTCTTGAACCAACCCTTCTCTCACTTCACCACTACCTCTATAAATACCAACATTACCTGCTTCACGCGCTTCTGCAATTACATAAGATGAACCAGCTTCTAATTCGGCACGCATCTGTTCTATCCATTTATAAGGTGGAATAATATGTGCAGCATCTTTACTTCCCACTTCGCTTAATACGGTTGCATGTTTTGTTAACTTTTCTATATACCCACATTTTTCAGCATGAGGAATACTTATTGACCCATCACTTACTTCAATATATTTTATTCCGAAATCTTTACAAACTTCAATGTAATCTTCAAATTGGTTCCTAATTAAAAATGCTTCAAAAAGAGTACCTCCAAAATAAAGTGGTATATTATTAGATTGATATACTTCAATTTTCTCTCTAAGATTGGGTGTTACAAAAGAAGTTCCAAAACCCAATTTAACCATATCCACATGCGGCCCATTCACACTTATAAAATCCTTAACCTGGTTAATACTTAATCCTTTATCCATCACCATGGTTAATCCTGAATTACGTGGTTGTTTTGTTCTTTCGGGTATTTGAGACAGTTTAAAATTCATACAATTGTATTTATTCGGGTGCAAAAATACAATAAAGCCTCCAAATTGATTAATTCAAGTAATAGTCACATTTGTACACTAGATTTTTTTCCCTTTCTTATATCTGGCAATTATATCAACCACTTGATTATTTTGAAGTATCGTAGGATTTAATTCTATAAATTTCTTTAGTAGCTTGGGGGCTTTTTCCATTGCCAATTCCAACTTTAGTAAAGCTTCTTTAGTTTTACCCATTGCAAACAAAATAGTGCTAGCATAGAAATAGAAAATGGGTTTACCATCGGTAGCTTTTAATGCCAAAACGGATTGATGAAATGCTTCCTCATTAAATTCTGCTTTCAATAAACAACGTATCAATGATTCCCATCCAGTTATATTTTTAGGTTTATGTGATACCACAGTACCAAAATATTGAATAGCTTCTTTAAATAAATTTAAATTCATTTTGCACTCTCCCATGGCCAAATTATACTCCGGAACTGTTCTTTGAATACGCATAGCATTTTCTAATTGTTTAGCCGCTTGTTGCCATTGTTCTTCTAGCATATAGGTAACAGCAATTTTGTAATGGAGTTTGCTATCATCAGGATTTAAATGAACTGCTTTTTTATAATGAAAGCGTGCTTGTGCATACTTCCCCATTCGATGATAACAATGTCCTATTGCTTCGTAAATAACATCTTCGGGACGTGCTAGTTCTAAAACTTTTTCTAATACTTCAATGGCTTCTTTATATTTTCTCAATCTAAGAAAAGCATCGCCCATATTACGATAAGCATAATCAAATTTTTCGTCTATGGCAACTGCATATTGATAAGCATCAATAGACTTTTCATATAATTTAATTCCCTGATAAGCTGCAGCTAAATTAAACCAAGCCAACTCGCTATAAGGAATTTCGTCTATAATTTGTTGATGGAGGCGAATACTTTCTTCATTGCGTCCTGTAAAATCTGTCCAAAAACAAATTTTATATAGGGCTTCTTCATTGGAAGGGTCTTCCTCTAAAATTAACTTAAGACAATCAAATACCTTATCAAATTCCTCATAATCATCATAAACATCTGCCAATTCAAATAGTAAATCTATTCGCTCATCTCCCTGAAATAATGCCAATGCCGCCTCCAATAATTCTACTGCCTTAGCTTGTTGGTCTAATGCCAAATAAGCATCTGTTTTTAAGATATATAAATTAAGATCAGTACTGTCATATAAACCAGCCGTTTCTAACAAATCCAATGCTTCTTGATATTTTCGGGCTGCTAATAACAAATCTGCTTTTTTTATCATCAAAATTGCAGAGAATGGAAATTGCTCTAAAGCAATTTCAGCAGCATCCATGGCTTCTACTAAATTGTCTTTTTCATCGTAATAGTCAATAATTCTATCAAAAGCATCCTCATCTAAAAAAGGATGATTTCTACCATGTTTTAGGTTTTGGTACTGAATGATCAGTTCCTTTAATTCTTCTCGGTCTTCGCGGTAGGGATTTTCTCGCATCGGATGATTGTTATTCTAATTTAGAGCAAAATTTGATACTTTTTTATGTTTTTTCTTCATTTTATGACCTTATTAACGATTGTTAATAAAAAATAAATTGTATATTGTTTTCAATTATTACTAACTTTGTGTTGTGAAGAACCTGTTAAATTATAAAAGTCTTGCCTTAATTTGCGCCCTTGTGATGAGCGTTGAATTGGCATTTGCTGCACTTTCATTTACAGGAATTGTTGATGACAAAACAAAAAACAACAAGTATTCACTTCGAAATTTAACCAATTTATCTAAAAAGGGGCTTTCCCTTAGTGCTATTAAATCTACTCTACAATATAAGGGAATTCATATTCCTTCAAATACCTTAAGTTATCAAAATAATGAGGTAAACAGTATGCTTCAATATGATAATGGGAACACTACTTATATTTATCCATATAAGTTTAAAGTAAAAGTTCCTAAGTTTAAAACTCCCACTCCTCCTATTCGTTAATTTAATAAGCGATATCCACTTGTAGGGATATCAAACTTAGAAGCCTGAACTGGATTCAGATTAATTTTTGTTGCTTTATAAGTAATCTTTTGTACACCTCCTTCTTGTGACTCATATTCTAGAACGAAACCAGGAATGTCTTTAAATTGAAATTCAAATTCTTTTACAGAAGGAGTGATTGCTGTTGCATAATATACAGTAAAAGATAGTCCACTTTGCAATTTCAAAACGGCTTTTTTACAGTCATATCCTAAAATTTTCTTTGTTTCATTTTCAAAGCTAGTGGTCATCCCATTGTATTTGCTATTTTGGGCAATCCATGCTTTACTATCTAACTTAGTCATAAATTTATTTGTACCTAATTCGCGAAGTATCACTGCATTACCATTGGTTTTATCATAAATCATGGTTTGCAAAAAAGAAGAGCTAATTAAATCTACCCTGCAATCATTCCCTTTGATATATACCGTTTTGGAACTAGACTTTAATAGTTCTACCGCATCTTTATCTAGTACTGCTGCATTGTTTACACTTATTGCATAGCTAACTGTACATTCTGCAACAACCCTTGTTTGTGAATTGGCTAAACTAACTAGTACATTGAACATAACAATTAGAAATACTTTTTTCATTCTATATAATTTAATGCACAAAAAACCCTTCCTAAAAGGAAGGGTTGAAGTTAGTGACTATTTTTTATTCGTTTTATTTTTAAGATCCTGAACTTTTTTTTGACTTTCCATCATCTGTTCATATCGTTCCTGCCATTTACTTTTTGTTTTTGGGGATTTCCTTTTTTGATCTATTTTTTGTAAAATTTTATCATGATCAATAATATAATTCTGAATTACATATTGTAAGGCCAAGGTAATAACATTAGAAACAGTATAATACCAAGTTAGTGCAGAAGGCAAACTATTGAAAATAAATAACAACATGAAAGGAAATATATAAGGCATATACTTCAATGCAGGATTATCCTGTGTTGGCGTCATACTCATATTATAGATAGAAATAACAAAACTGGTGATTACCGCAGTGATGGTAAACAAACTAACATGATCTCCAAAAGCAGGTATAGAAAAAGGTAAAGTTGCAATAGAATCATAGGAAGACAAATCTTTACTCCACAAAAACTCCTGTCCACGTAAGGCGATATTAGAATTAAAGAAACTGTATAAAGCAAAGAAAATAGGAATTTGTAAAAGGGCAGGAATACAGCCTCCTAGCGGATTTACTCCAGCTTCTCTAAATAATTTCATTTGTTCCATTGCAAATCCTTGTTGATCATCGCCAAACTTTTTCTTTAAAGTATCTAGCTCTGGTCGCATGGCTTTCATTTTAGCCCCACTTAAATAACTACTATACGTTAACGGTGCAGTAACTAACCGAATAAATAAAGTTAACAACAATACCACCCACCCATAATTGGTTACAAAATTGCCAAAGAAATCGAACACTTTCATTATAATGTACTTATTGATCGGACGAACAAAAGAGTACAAATCTCTACCCAAGTTTACAATCTTATCCATCTCTGGGGCTTGATTCATCAAAAGATTATATTCACTGGGACCTATATAAAATTGGAACGGAACACTTACTGCATTAGTAACAGGTAATTTCATTTGTAAACTTGCAGTTGCTGTTGCCAAATTTCTGGTTGTATCTGTTTTACGTGCCCAATTAATTTCACCAGTATTAAATCCGTTACCAGAAATAAGGGTATTATTAAAAAATTGTTGCACCACACTTACCCATTGTACCTGCTTTTCAAATTTGTGCGTTTGTTTAGAAGAAATATAATCAAAGGAATTACCTTCCGAAAAGCAGATATTAGAAACCTGGCGTTCATAAACAGCGGTACGTTCCATTTGACTTGTTGCTACTTGCCAATTAAAGTTGAGCATCCCATTGGTTAGTAATTGATCGGCACCATTCATTGTTAGTTTCCAATCAATCATATACATATTGGGCTTAATAGTAAATTGATGAACAACTTTTTGTCCATTAGCCGATTCTAAAGTAAACCGAAGTTGTTGACTACTATCAGCCCCAATTTCAACAGGAGATGCAGTAAAGTACAAGGATGATGAGCTGGCCGATTGTCCAGCCGCAGTATTTATGGTATAACTTATATTGTTGTTATCAGCAAGCATTACTTGTTTGCCATTGCCATCTTTATATTTTTTTAAGCGGATACTTTTGATTTGAGCGCCTTTATTGGTAAAAGTAGCTACCATCAAACTATTTTCAACAGTGATAGTTTGTTCTGTTCCAATGGCGGCACTGGTAAAATTACCTGCAACTGTTTTCCTATTTGCAGAATCTCTTCTTAAAGAATCAATTTTAAAGGCAGCAGTGTCACGCATTGGAGTTTTGACTACTGCAATTTTTGCGAGAGAATCATCTTCCTTTTGTTTTAATTTAAGTACAGCAGACTGCTGTTGGGCTGTGTACCAAAAATATAAAATGAATAGTCCCCCAAGCAACACAAAACCTATGACCGAATTTTTGTCCGTCTTCATACAAAATTTTATTGAGCGGCAAAGGTAGTATTTGGAACGACAATTGAACGTTTATGGCACAAAATGGTTAAAATACCCCAAAATAGCTCGATTATTTAGATGGTTATTTAAATAACCGCATCTTTTTTAGTTGTAGACGATTTTATTGAACTTTTGTGATCATTGTATTTTTTAGCAGCATCAATAAAACTCACAAATAAAGGTGCTGGTTGTTCCACCGTACTTTTTAGCTCAGGATGATATTGAACCCCTATAAAAAATGGATGATTGGGTAGTTCAATAATTTCTACTAAACCTGTTTCAAGATTTTTTCCACTAGCAACCATACCGGCTGCTTCATATTGTTCTAAATAATCATTGTTAAATTCATATCGGTGCCTATGTCTCTCTGTAATATGTGTTTTTCCATATATACGGTGCGCCAAACTATCTGGTGTAATTTCACATGGATAAGCCCCCAAGCGCATTGTTCCCCCCTTCATTTTTATTTTTTTCTGCTCCTCCATCATGTTAATTACAGGATCTTTGGTAAGCAAATCCATTTCAGTAGAATGGGCATCTGTTAACCCTAATATATTCCTTCCATATTCAATCACCGCCATTTGCATGCCTAAACAAATTCCAAAAAAGGGCAGGCCATTTTCTCTTGCATATTTTACCGATATAATTTTTCCATCAATTCCTCGATGACCAAACCCAGGTGCAACAAGTAATCCGTCGAAATTTTGCAATTTCTCTGCTACGTTTTCACTGGTAATAAATTCACTATGTACATTCACTACTTGCACTTTTACTTCATTCATTGCACCTGCGTGAACAAAACTTTCTAAGATAGATTTATATGCATCTTGTAACTCAATATACTTACCTATTAAGCCAACTGTAACTTTGCTTTTGGGATATTTTAATTTATCTAAAAAGATTTTCCATTTATCTAAATTTGGCTCACTATAATTAGTGATATTCATTTTCTTTAAACAAATTAAATCTAGCTTTTCACGCATCATTAGTAGGGGCACTTCATAGATTGTGCTTGCATCCATTGCTTCAATAACAGCCTCTTGTTTTACATTACAAAACAAGGCAATTTTTCTTTTGATATCATTATTTAGAGGTTCTTCTGTTCTACAAACTAAAATATCTGGATGCACTCCAGTTTCACTCAACATTTTTACACTATGTTGAGTGGGTTTTGTTTTTAATTCTTTGGCTGCTTTTAAATAAGGAATGAGTGTAAGGTGAACCACCATTACATCTTCTTCGGGTAATTCCCATTGTAATTGTCGCACAGATTCTATAAAGGGTAAACTTTCGATATCTCCCACAGTTCCTCCTATTTCAGTAAGCACCACATCATATTGATCATTTTGTCCTAATAGCATCATTCTCCGCTTTATTTCATCGGTAATATGTGGCACAACCTGAACTGTTTTTCCTAAAAAATCGCCAGACCTTTCTTTATTAATAACGGTTTGATATATTCTTCCTGTAGTAACATTATTAGCTTGAGAAGTAAATATATTTAGGAATCGCTCGTAATGCCCTAGGTCTAAATCGGTTTCGGCCCCATCTTCGGTAACAAAACATTCGCCATGCTCATAGGGATTTAATGTGCCTGGATCCACATTAATATAAGGGTCAAATTTTTGAATAGTTACACGCAGACCTCTGGCCTGTAAAAGCTTGGCAAGTGATGCAGCAATGATGCCTTTTCCTAAACTGCTGGTTACACCGCCGGTAACGAATATAAATTTGGCCATAACTGGGTTATTAGTTGTCCCTTACGGGAGCGTCAAAAAAGAACGAAAATAGACCTTGAAATAGTGAACAGAAATAGTTCTGAGGTCGCACAAACCTACTGTAAAAAACTCATTCTTAAAAATACTCCTGCTCTTTTAAACAATGCTTCTTCTAAAGTGTTAATTTAACGTGCACATCTTTAAAAAATTAACCATGAAAAAAATTTTCCTGATTGCTTTTACAGCGTTTTGTACCGCAGCCTTTTTTGGATATACCTACAAAACACCTGCACCTCCCATGCTTAGCCCAGCTTGCTATGAATCTTGCTATAGCGGAGATATTAGAGAACAATTTAGGGCCGAAGCCAACACTGCAGCTTTTGCAGCCATGCATGAAAACCCGTTGGCTTATACACTGGAGAATCCTACTGGTAAAATGGTCAATTTTTCGGCTCAAGATGGTAAAAATGGAATGGGATACCTTATCATGAGTAAGAAAAAAACAAAGAATTGGGTACTGGTAATACAAGAATGGTGGGGAATGAATGACCATATTAAGGGAGAGGCAGAAAAATTAGCGGCTGAATTGGAAAATGTAAATGTACTGGCTATTGATATGTATGATGGAAAAGTTGCAGCCACTGCAGATAGTGCCATGAAATTAATGAGGGGCACTACTACAGAAAGATTAGAAAATATTGTTAAAGGAGCCATTTCTTATGTAGGACCTAAAGCAAAAATATTCACCATAGGATGGTGTTTTGGAGGAATGTGGAGCTTACAAACTAGTTTATTAGCTGGCAAACAAGCTGCTGGTTGCGTAATGTACTATGGCAGACCAGAAAATAATTTAGATAAGTTGAAGAATTTGCATTGCGAAGTGATTGGTTTTTTTGGTAACAAAGATCAAAGTCCAGCACCAGCAGTAGTTAATAAATTTGAAGCTGATATGGCAACAGTAGGAAAGAAAATCACTACACATAAATATGAGGCAGGACATGGTTTTGCTAATCCAAGTAATCCTAGCTTTAATAAAGTTGCTTCTGAAGATGCACATATAAAAACAATTGCATTTTTAAAAGCTCGTTTATAAAAAACCAATTACATATCGTTTACAATTTTATTATAACTAGTAACTACCCCTTTTATTAGAGAGGAGCTAAACCCTTGATGTTCCATTTCATTCAATCCTGCAATGGTACACCCCTTTGGTGTAGTTACTTTATCTATTTCTTGTTCAGGGTGTGTATTTTTTTGGAGTAATAATTCGGCGGCACCTTTCACGGTTTGTGCAGCAATAAGAGAAGCTGTAGCTGCACTAAATCCTATTTCAATTCCACCTTGAATATTGGCACGTATATACCTCATGGCAAATGCAGTACCGCAGGCACCTAATACAGTAGCAGCGTCCATTAATTTTTCTTCAATCAAAACAGTTTTACCTAATTGATTAAACAGTTCTATGGCAAATTGGGTTTGATGATCATTCACCGATTTCCCATGAATACAAGTCATACTTTGTTGAATGGCTATGGCCGTATTGGGCATAGCTCTGAATACAGGAAAATCTTTACCCACTATTGCTTGTATTTCATCAATCCAAATACCAGTAACCACACTAATAAGTACTTGTTTTTCTTTGTTTAAAAAGGGTTTTAATTCTATAAGAACATCTTTAATTTGAAAAGGCTTAATAGCTAAAATGATCCATTTAGCATTTGCAACAGCTTCTATATTATTATTAGTTATCTGAATTCCCTTTTCGGCTAAATTACCTAATGTTGCCGTATTTCTTTTGGTAACAATTAGTTGTTCGGCTTTACAAAATGCACTGTTCACTAAACCCTCTGCCATAGCAGTTCCTAAATTTCCACCACCAATAATTGTAATTGTATTTGTCATATTGCTGCGTTAGTACATTTTTCCTTTTGTTAAATAATTTCTAACATAATCATCAACCCCAGACTCTAAAGTATAAAAATCATTTGCATAACCAACATGCTTAAGTTTATTCATTTTTGCCTCAGTGAAATACTGGTATTTTTCCCTAATATCGAGTGGCATATCTATAAACTGAATTTGAACTGGTTTATCTAACCCACTAAACGTGGCATTTACTAAATCTATAAATGAACGAGCCTTACCCGTACCTAAGTTATAAATACCATTTAACGATTGTTGCCAATTTGCTTCTTGCATAGATTGCAATAGCCAATAAATTACTTTTACTACATCTTTTACGTAAATAAAATCACGAAGTTGTTCTCCATCTTTATACCCATCTTTATGACTCTTGAATAATTTTACAAAACCAGTATCTTTAATTTGATTAAATGAATGCCAAATTACACTAGCCATTCTATTTTTATGTGATTCATTAGGTCCATACACATTAAAAAATTTTAGCCCTGCCCAAAATGGAGGTTGATTTTCTTGAATAAGTGCCCATTTGTCAAACTCATTTTTACTTACCCCGTAAGGATTTAAAGGTTGTAAAGAATTGATTAATGCATGATTATCGTCATAGCCAAATTCACCATCTCCATAAGTAGCTGCACTAGATGCATAAATTAATGGAAGTTGATGAATGCTGCAGTAATTCCAAATATTTTTAGAATATTCCAGGTTTAATTCTTCGTGAATATGATAATCAAATTCTGTTGTATCAGTTCTAGCCCCTAAATGTATAATTGCAGAAATACTTGGGCGATGTTCTTCTAAGAAATTAAATAAACTTTGCCTTTCAACAATAGATTCAAATTGTTTTGATTCCCAATTGCCTCTTTTTTTTTCAACACCAAAATCGTCTACTAATATTAAATTGGCGAATCCATTTTCATTTAGAAACTGAACCATGCAACTACCAATAAAACCAGCAGCACCCGTAACAATAATTTTTTTTTCGTGTGCCATTTTATTGTATCAAATTTTCAATTGCCGTATCATACTTTATTTTCCAATTACTAATATTCCCCCAATTTTCTCCTTGAACTTCTATAGTTCCATTGGTAACTTCTCCAATTTCACAGCAAATAATACCTGCTACATGAGCAAGCTGCAGAATTTCTGCAATTTTACTTTTATCTGCAGAAACAATAATTCTACCCTGTGCTTCTCCAAACCAAAATGCGTCTTTTCTGCTATCAACAGTAGGATTTACATTAAATCCTTTATTACCAGCAAAACCACATTCTAATAATGCTATGGCAAGACCTCCTTCACTTAAGTCATGTGCACTATTAATTTTTTTCTCTTGTATTAATTGATAAACAAATTGCTGTGTTGCATATTCCTCATCCAAATTAAAATAGGGTGCTGGAGAATATTCTATACATTTTAATTTATGCAAGTATTCACTAGATGCAATATCATTATGTTGTTGCCCAATTAATAAAATTGTATCCCCAGCATTTTTAAAATTAAGGGTCATTTTTAAATTTAAATCATCTAAAATACCCACCATACCAATTGTTGGTGTAGGATATACTGGTCCATTTGGATTTTGATTATAAAAACTAACATTTCCACCTGTTACAGGTGTATTAAATTTTTTGCAAGCATCGCCCATACCCGTTACGGCGTGTACAAATTGAAAATAAACTGCAGGATCATAAGGGTTACCAAAATTGAGGCAATTCGTTACACCTATGGGCTCTCCCCCACTACAAATAATATTTCTAGCTGCTTCTGCTACAGCAATCATACCTCCTATATAAGGATTGGCAAAAACATATTTACTATTACAATCTACTGTCATAACCAATGCTTTACCTGTTCCCTTAGCTAAAATTACAGACGCATCACTAGGACTATTGGTACTGGTATTTGCAGCCCCAACCATACTATCATATTGTGTATAAACCCAACGCTTACTAGCGATATTGGGCAAAGTAATCATTAACTCCGCAGTAGCTTGAATATCATCAATATCTGCAATATCAGCAATATTAAATGCATTGATTTTTTCAAAATAAGCTGGCTCTTGATAATCTCTTGTATATTGTGGAGCACCACCACCTAATACCAATTCATACGCTGGAAGCTCTGCTTCAAGTACTCCATTCATATAAAATTTCAGTAAGCCATCGTCGGTAACATGCCCAATGGTACTTGCACTTAAATCCCATTTTTCAAAAACCGTAACTACTTCTGCTTCTCTTCCCTTCTCAACAACCATCAACATTCTTTCTTGGCTTTCACTTAATAATAATTCCCAAGCCTTCATATTTTGTTGACGGGTAGGTACTTTATCTAAATCTATATGCATGCCTACTTCACCCTTTGCACTCATTTCTGCTGTACTACAAATGATTCCTGCAGCGCCCATATCTTGCATGCCAATAACAGCACCAGTTGCAAGCACTTCTAAACAAGCTTCTAATAATTTTTTCTCTTGAAAAGGATCACCTACTTGAACAGCCGGTAATTCTTGAACACTATCGTGGGTAATATCGGCGCTTGCGAAGCTTGCGCCACCAATGCCATCCTTACCAGTTGCACTACCTACATAAATTACGGGGTTCCCTGTACCCTTGGCAGTAGCACTAACCATATCACCAACTTTCATAATCCCCACACTCATGGCATTTACCAATGGATTGGTATGATAACAGTCTTCAAAATATACTTCCCCTCCAACTGTGGGAACTCCAAAACAATTTCCATAATGACCAATGCCTTTAACTACCCCAGAGAGTAAATGTTGTGTTTTTTGATCTTTCAAGTTGCCGAAACGTAAACTATTAAGTGATGCAATGGGCCTAGCACCCATGGTAAAAATGTCTCGTTGAATACCTCCAACTCCTGTAGCTGCTCCTTGAAAAGGCTCAAGGGCACTAGGGTGATTGTGACTTTCAATTTTAAATACCACACCAAAACCGTTACCTATATCCATCAAACCTGCATTTTCTTCACCAGCGGCAACCAACATTCTGCCGCCGTTACGAGGTAATGTTTTTAACCATTTTATAGAATTCTTATAACTGCAATGTTCACTCCACATGCCGCTAAAAGCGCATAATTCAGTAAAGTTGGGGGTTCTCTTTAGTTTTTCTTTAATCAGCTCAAATTCACTATCTGTAAGACGAAGCTGATTGGCAGTTTTAACAGTAATTTCCATATAGCTGCGAAGTTAAGAAAGTAGGATTAAGCCGCCACATGAAGTTTTATGGTAATTAAATGTTGGGAAATTTTCCCCTGCCATATTATTGGTTATGACATTGAATTTTTACTACAAACTAGTTGGTATAACAAATAGTGAAGAAAATGCATGATAAGTATATAAAATATTGATTTTTATATACTTATAAAAAAACATTTGATTTTTTTATTTTAATCAATACCAAAAACAACGCATTTAACGTTATCACAGATATATAAATAGTAACTTTAGGAAAGAGTCCAACTTGAAATATCCTGTATGTATCAGAAATTAAAAACTGTTTTTATTTTTTGTTTGCTTTTGTCCACAATCATCATTACAAAAGCACAGTATCAATATATAGGAACTTACAACAGTGAAGGTGTTCCCAATTATTTAATAAACCCTGGAGATACGGTAAGTGCAACATTTAGAGCAATGATTGCGGCAACACTACCTGAGTACAGGCCAGTACCCATTTATAACCCAATTTTAATAGCCGCAGGAAGAACTGAAACTATTGAAGTTAGTTGTTCATCTGATGTATGGATTAGTTTTATTGATGAAGGAGCTTCCTATAGAAATGCATTGGGATATTATACATACAATATAGACAATCCACCAGCCACAGCACCTCCAGCGAATCAAATAAAAATTATATTTCCCAATGCTTCTAAACCCGGATATGGCGGCTATTTACAAGCTGGCGATAAAATTTTTTTAGGAAATTTTCCTGCAAAAACAGGAATTGGTTTTGTGTTAATGTCTGATGGTTGGAATAACAGTATTGTTACACCGGGTAATTGGACTTTGTATTCAAATTCGGCATTTAATCCAGAATCAGATTCATCTCTTAGAAAACATACTGTGATAATAAGGGACACATCAACCAATAGACTAGTTATAGGATTTGAAGATATTAGAAGAGATGATTCTGCTTGTGATCATGATTTTAATGACCTTTTATTTTTTGCTACAATTACACCAATTGCCTGTGTAAATAATGTAGATAGCATACCAGATCTTACCAATGATGGCCATATATCTTTTTCCGGAAATACAGGTGGATTAGAAAGCACGAGTTTAGGAAATAAAATTGCTACCCGAGTGTTCAATAAATTCATGAATGGAACAAACGGCAATATAGATTATAGCAAAATGCTTACCATTCAACAAGAACAAAAAACCATACGCAATACTGCCAATAGTATCACAGGATTAAGTTTAGCTGAAGTAATGCCAACATATATGCTCGATTCTGGTTTTACAGCTTACGTGAGCACCCCAGCAGATATAGTGGATATAACCAATGCCAAAGAAGTTAGATCTGTAGATTTTATTCAAAATGGTATTTGTAAAGCAGTAGCATTTGCAACCAAAACGATGGGCAATATGTACGATCACACAAAGCCAATTTGTGATAGATTAAAAGGTGCAGAACTAATAAGTATAGATAATTTTAGTTTGAACGAGCTTAATTTTATTCGTTATACTTTAAAACAAGAGAACGGGAATATTGAATATTCCATGAGCTTTTCGGTAGGGAAAAAAACAGGCAGAAACAGTTTCTCTTTTCAATCAAATTGGTTAAACAAAGATTATATGATTGAAGACACTTTAATCAATTATCAAATTTGGGGAACTGCACCATATTTCTGTGTTGATATGGCTTTACAAGTATTAAACAAGTTGAATAAAATCATGCCTGTAGAACAATTTACAGCTAGTAAGCCTTTACCCAATACCTATATAATAAATGGTAACAGAGATGGCTCTTTTTTAAATCTCTCCATTCATAATAATACCAATAACCTATCTGGATACTTTGAAGTAGAAGAAAAGGCAAATGAAACAAGCACAATAAAAACCAAGCGTACTGTACCATTTACAATGAAAGCAAATGGAAAATCACCCGTAGCATTTCCTATGAACGATATATTTGAAACAACAGTGAGCATGTTTATTGGAGGTCAATTACAAGATGTTGTTTATATGAGTGACGGTACCTGGAACATTAATTACGATTCAACTAAAACAGTAGTATCAAAATATGAAATTACTAATGATACAGTAATAGCAAATAAAGATGAATACCCTGTATTTAGAAATGTTACCATAGAAGCTACTACATCTACTTATGTTACAGCTTATAAAGTATTGAGAGGTGCTGGTGCACTTGAAAATTTAAGTGCATTTAAAACTTTAAATTTTTCAGCAAAAGGTGGCACAAATTTAAGAATTACTTTAGTGAAAGATGGTATTAAAGATTATAATAATCAATATCACTATATTTTACCTTTAAGTAAAGATTTAAAAACGTATCATATTAATTTAAATGATTTTAGATCCAACGGCTCTACGGAAAATATTAATGCGATAGATATTACTACGATGGTATTTACTTTTGAAACTACCGATTTAAAATCAACTACCATAAGTGGTTCAATAAATGAAATTAATTTTTCCAAAAAATCAGTAGACTATTTAAACAGCTTAGCTGCTGCAAAAATTTATGTATACCCCAATCCTTCGTCTAATGGAAATTTTAATGCAGGATTTAAGAGTTTAGTGAATACCAATATTATTGTAAAAATAACCGAAGCGGGTACTGGTAAAATTATTTACACCAAAAATAGCAATTCCATAAAAGGAGATAATATCATTCCAATTCAATTAAATAGCCCTATAGTTCCAGGCATGTACTTTTTGTCTATTGAAGGTGCAGGATTACAATTACAAACACAAAAAATTATTATCAATTAATTAGTTGGGAAAATTGAAACCCATAAGTACTGAGAAATCCAATACTATTTTTATACATTAAATTCAATCATAAATTTAACCAACGCTGCAGGAGAATTTAATTGTAATTTCTGCATGATATTTTTTCGATGGGTTTCTACCGTATAAATACTTAAATGCAATTTTTCAGCAATTTGCTGATTAGTATACGTTTGTTTGAGATAAAATAAAATTTCTTTTTCGCGCTTGGTTAAATTGTATTTACGAAGAAAAACATCCATTTTACTAAACGCATCTTCTACATCCAACTCTTTTTCAACTGCAAATACCTGAGTGCCAGCAACAACTGATTTTATAGCACCAGCTAATTCATCCCTACTGCTATTTTTTAAAATATATCCATCTGCACCTGCAAGTTTCGCTTCTGTTATCAATTTAGCATCACTATACGCAGAGAGCATTAACACTTTTACTGAACCAAATGATTGCTTAATATATTTAATGGTATCCAACCCATTTAAATTAGGCATATTCACATCTAATAAAATTAAATCTGTACTGGGCTTTTGTGTAAGCAAATAAAGCAGTTGTTTGCCATCATTGGCAATCCCTGTAATATTAAATACTGCATCGTTTGCCAAAATCATTTTCAACCCCTCTACAAAAAGGGGATGATCATCTGCAATCATTAGGTTTATTTGTTGGCTCATGTGTAAGGTTAAGTTACGTTATTTATTAATAGGTATAAACATGGGCCCTGCAAAACAGGGATATGTTTTTACTTTATAAACTCCGTTTTCATAATAAGTTTCTGCCCAACAATACTTTGACCCGGGGGAATCATCATTTCTCATCTGGGGTACATACCACAATACTAAATCAGTATTTGCAATATTTTCAGATTTGGGTTCAATAAATTTTTCAGGACCTTGCTGATAGTCATTGTTACAGCAGGGGCCAATGGTTACCAAATCTGCCTCGCCCTCATCTTTATCTAAATGGTTTTTTGTTACGTAAAGGTAAGCATGATCGCCTCTTCCGCTATCTTTAAATTGTCCTTGGCCAGGTTCAATATAATAGCCATTATTGGTAGAAGTATGCAGCTTATATTGATAACCCTCCTTAGTATAACTAGTTCCTGGTTGTTGTAATTGCCATTGTTCTTTTTTCCACTGATTCCAATCAGCACCTGCCCACTCATAAAATGACTGATGATTACCTGCAAATGATATTCTGAACACCGGCCTATAAATTCCGTTGTTACCACATCCCCTGCCCAGGCTGGCACAGCTCACTCTAAAACTTCCATTATTATAAAAAAGAAAGCGCTGGGTATAGCTATAATTGCAAGGAACAGGCCATAACTCACTAAAAAATTTTTGTTCCAACATAAAGCCAACAACACTGTCACCTTCTACAATTTCAGCAATTTTAGGTGGGTCTGTTGCCACAACAGCAGATTGACTAAAAACAGGGCAACCCACCGCATCACTATATCCAAATCCATCCGTACCAGAATAGCTTACATGCCAATCTACCAATTTTGCATTGTTTAAAACGGGTGTAGAATTATAGGTAACATTACTGATCATTAAACCATCAGAAGCGGTAAGCACATAATCTACCTTCCAGTTACTTTTTTTAACAGTACTTATTTTATCGCAATAACAATCAGCAATATTTTCATTTTGAATTTTTCGTTCGGTAACAACAATTTGTTCAGCATCTTTTCCCACATTGGTCCATCTTAAGCCTACTAATTTATTATCGGTAAGGTCTACAATTGCCCAAAGAGCTCTATTTCCTTTAACAAAAGTGGGAGCAACACATAAATGTTGAGAACGTTCACATTTAGTTCTGTTTAAAGCAGTTTTAGTACTGCTCATAACTGGCATTTCCACACTCGGTTTAAAACCTAATGCCTTTTCTACTTCTGGTGCATTTACGGCAATTTGTACTGCTAATTTTTTTAATTGAGCAGGAATATCAGGTTGGGTTTGTGGATAGTGATCTACGCTGATCATTCTATGAGTAAAAATATCCACTAAGCCAATAGTAGTAAGGTTGAGCGCATAATTGTACATTTCAACTCGCATCATAGTACCTTTCAAAAATGGTACACCTTTTCGCATATCACCTGGCCTTGCTGGATAAACACCAAACACTTCGTTCCACAAGGGTTTGCGCGTTTGCTTATCAAAAACATACTTGGTAAAAAAACTATCTGCCAAAGCAATTTGTTGAGCCAACATAATTTTCTCATCTGTTCTTTCCGTATAAAATTTTACGGGAATGGGTTCCTGCAAAATAGAAGCTACTTGTTTTTTTCTCAATTGAATATAGGAAGCAGTATCTGGCTTAATTGGCTCCAAAATACCTGGTTTATATTCACTTAAATAAACACTATTAGCAAGTTTATTTTTTTTAATTAATTTTTTTTGTGCATGCACATTTACTACCGTAAGGAATCCAATTAAAGTAAAAATTAATTTATTTATTTCAGCCATCATACTTAGTTAAATGGATTTAATATTTTTTTATTTTTCATAAAACTGGTATCTGTTAAACTTGTAAGAAAAGATATTAGGTATAATTTTTCTTCTTCTGAAATGATAAAACCTTTTATCAATTTACTTTTATTTTTATTTAACTTCCCATCGCCTTTATTTTCTCCTTCATGTATTTGCCTACCTCCGCGTTGATATATATCAATCATGTCCTCAATAGTTGCAACTGATCCATCATGAGTATAGGGGGACGTAATCATAACATTGCGTAGGGAAGGTACACGAAATTTGCCCTTATCTGAGCTGTTTTTTGTGTATTCGAATAAACCTTGATCTATATTGGGATAATCTCCATCTTCACCTACATTGTATAAGCCTGTATTATAAAAAATACTGGGTTTGTGAATACCAGATAATTGATGACAGTTATTACATCCAAGTCTTTTTGAATTAAATAGTTGCAATCCTTTTAAGGCAGTTGGATTCAATGCTTTTTTATTACCCCGTAAATAATCATCATAGGGCGAACCAAATGCAATCAATTGACCTTCGAATGCAGCAATTGATGCAATAATATTTTGTTGGTTAATAGGTTGCTGGGAAAGAGGAAATGCTTTGCTAAATTGGGTTTTGTAATAAGATACTGATTTAATTTGTTGAATAATTTCTTGTTCATGGTTAACCCACCCAAGTTCTTTAGGATGCTCGTTAAACATGGGGAATTGCATTTGACGTTCAAAATTTTTAACACTACTATCTCCCCAAGTTAAGGTAGTATTATAAACTGCATTAATTAAGGAAGGTGCATTTCGTTTTACATTATATCCATCAGCGCCAGAAGATGTTCTATAGCCATCAGTAAAAGCAAACTGAGGATCATGACAGGAACTACATGATTTTGTTCCATTATAAGACAATCGAGTATCATAAAATAGGTACCTACCTAATTCAATTTTTGCAGCACCAGTTTGATTGAATGTACTTGATAAAGATATTGTTGTTCCAACATATCCCCAGAAAAGAAGAAACAATAAAAAAACAATGATAATTTGCTTCTTCATGGTATCAATTGAAATCGTATAATTCCCATTTTTTTACAACACGATTATACCTAAAACTATAATTGGTTTCCGGCTTTTCACTCGATGCTTGTAAATTAAAATTAAAGGCAACACCACTTACCAGCAATGATCCATTGAGCATTTTCATTTTCCTTGCTTTGTCATCACCCCTAGGTCCATATCCATCCAAGGATAATTCAAAGCGAAGTTGATTTCGTATGAATTTTCCATTTGCCTGAATGGGTATAGAATAAATAGCACCTGTTCTAGCTTTTCCAAAATACAATCTTTTTTTATTCTTTTCATCAAATGCTACTGTCATGCCAATTACATCTTTATTTTTTAAAGTGTCAGTTATTTTTTTTGTTGTGGCTTGAATTAAATAGATAACCCCTAATTCTCTTTGTCTGCTAGAACCCGCAACTGTACTAGCTATTAGGAGATCACTTGTACAATCGTATGTAATTCCTAAAAGTCCGTAAGGATTATTTGCATGTGGAAAAGCAGCAAAAGGTAAACTAAGCCATTCTTGTAAAATACCAGTATATCCATCTATTTTATAAATGGTGTTTAACTTTTTTATCGGATTATATAACATAGAAATCAGGGGCGTTGGTAAGGTATATGCATTCCCAAAAAAATCAAAAGTAATGGAAGAAAAATAACCCGCCTGTTTCCAAGATTCATGCTGATAAACTGTTTTTTTGGGGGTATTAATAGAAGGTGCTAATTGATTGGGCAACTGTTCAAATTCAACCAAAACGATCCCTATTTTTTGTTTTTCTGAAGTACTCAATGCCGTCCACAAAGGATCAAAACCCAGTGTTCTGATAAAAGCGGGCTCTTTTTGGCATGGTTTTATTTCATTCTGTGCCTGGGCATAATTTCCCAAAATGAGAAAGAAAGCAAGAATTTGGATATTTATTTTCATTTTCACGATAACGATAAAAAAAATACAATTTTAAATATATATATAAAATAATCTATTATAAGTACTCAATATCAACACTTTATATATCAAATTAGTGCAAATTGACCAAATTCCCCAGTTTAAGTTATAAAATGCACTAAAATTTGCACCATAAAACATACAAACAACTTGGTATAATTCAATGTGGATAAGGTTTATGATGAAAAATTAATATTCAATTTGATTAAATTTTATGTACTTTTATTTTCGTATTGTTCAGCAAACTCCCAAACTTGGAATCAAATTTGATTCATTTGTTAAGGATAAAACGCTCAGCAATAAGTAGCAAAATTTAAATTAATATTTTTTCAACAATAGTGTATGGCAAACTTTTACTCAACTTCTCTCCGCTCTACTTTTAAAAAAGGTACTGCAATTTTTTCCCTAGCTATGCTAATAATAAGTGGAACAAAATTGCATGCTCAGGTAAGCGGTATTGTTTACAGAGATTTTAACGCAAGTGGTGCAAAAGAAAACACCGCATCTTACAATGAGCCAGGTGCAGCAGGTGTAACTGTTAAAGCATACAATGCAGCAGGTACACTATTGGCAACAACAACTTCTGCTTCTAATGGTAGTTATAGCTTTACGGTAGGTCAGATACCTGCAGCTACTAAAGTTCGTTTAGAATTTACTGGTTGGCAGAGTGCTGATTATCCTGCAGCATTTGGAACTGGCAATGGTACAAGCGTTCAGTTTGCTACTGCGCCATTTGCCTCTGCAAATTTTGCCATCAACTATCCTGGAGATTATATTGATAATGCAAATGCTAGAGTTATTGTACCTTCTTATGCCAATGGAGATAACCAAGTAAACACAGGGAATTGGTATGATGCAAAAAATGCAGATAATACATACGCTTTTAACTATGACGGAGTTGCAGCAGCAAGTGTGATCAGTGATATGGGTCAAATAGGATCAGTATGGGCTACAGCTTATCACAGAAAAGCAGATAAATTATTTTATGCTGCTTTTGTAAAAAGACATGTATCATTAGGCCCATTGGGTATAAATGGATTGTATGTTACTACCAGTGCAAAAACAGTAACCAATAAAACCAATACAGGTTCCTTTGTAAACTTAAACGCAATCAATCCTGCATTTGATGCCGGCTCATTGCCTGGCAGAACTTTTGCACCCGGCAATCATGATAAAACCAAAGCCAACAGAGATGACATGACTGGTGGAAATGTTTTTACCGAAGTTGGTAAAAAAGGAATTGGTGGTATGGCTATTTCTGATGATGGAAGATATTTATATATCATCAATTTAAATGATAGAAAATTATGGAGAGTAGATATTGGCACCGCAGGAACTGCACCGTCATTGGCTTCTCAAATTGTTTCCTATAATGCGTTTCCTGTAGCTTCTGGCAACAGTACATTTAGACCTTTTGCCGTTAAATTTTATAGAGGTGCCATTTATGTTGGAGGTGTATTGGATGGTGTGAAACCAGATAATTCTGCCGTAAACAGGGCTGAACTAAAAGCAGTGGTATTAAAAGTAGATGCTTCTGTAACACCAGGAACCGAAACTTTTTCTACTGTTTTAGATGCCCCATTAACCTATCAGCGTAAAGCCAATATGAATACAGGGTTTGGTGTAAACAAAAACACCAATTACATTGATCCAAATGGAACCATTGCAGCAGCCACTTTGTGTCAGGGTTCATGGCACCCTTGGGCTAGAACCTTTACCGAATTAACGGTAACTGGGAATGTGGGAACAGCCATTTATCCTCAACCTATGCTAACAACCATAGAATTTGATCCTTCAGATGGTTCAATGATTATGGGCATCACCGATAGAACAGGTCATCAAACTGGTAACGCTAATTTAAGTACTTCCGGAGGTACTTTATATACTGGTAATGCAGCAGGAGACATTTTAAAAGCAAACAATACTGGAGGATCTTATACCAGTTTTGTTTTAGAAAGCAATGGTAATTCAGGCAGTTATACAACAAGTGGCGCAGGCAATAAAGAAGGTCCTGGAGGTGGAGAATTTTATTATACCGATCGTTATCAAAGTGGAAGTGGTGGGGCTTTGGGTATTGGCAATACAGCCAATGGTGCCAATGCAGGCGTTTCACACGAAGAAACAAGTACAGGTAGCATTGCCCTATTTCCTGGTAAGGAATTAATTTCAACTGCCTTTGACCCAATTAGCAATTGGTATACTGGTGGGGTAAGATATTATTCAAACACAGATGGTATTGCCAAAAATGGTAAGGTATTATATACAGGAAATGATGTAAGTGTATTTGGTAAAGCCAATGGTTTAGGTGACTTAGAAATTATTTCTGCTCCTGCACCAATTGAATTAGGTAATAGAGTTTGGTTTGATGGAAATGGGGATGGTAAACAAGATGCAGATGAAGATGGAATTGAAGGAGTAGATGTTCAATTGGTTCAAGGCGCTACTGTTGTAAGTACTGCTAAAACAGATGTAAAAGGTCATTATTATTTTTCAAGCGATGCTAATAGAACTTCTACCACATCGGCCAAGTACAATATAACACAACTTCAACCCAATTCTAGTTATAAAGTACGCATTAAAAACGCAAAAGGAGCTAGTGTTCAAACACCATTAGCAACTTATGATTTAACCGTTGCTGATAATGGAGGAGTTGATGCAAATGCAGATGAGCGCGATAATGATGGTGTATTCAATGGAGATGATGCTGAGATTGCGGTTAGTACTGGTGGCGCAGGTAATAATGATCATAGTCATGACTTTGGATTTGTTACAGCCGGCGCAGTAGGCGGTGGAGGTGGTGGTGGTGTTGAAAGCAAGAGTTTAGGTGATGCCATAGCCATGCGTGTATTTAATAATGCAGTAAATGGCAAACAAGGACCCGTAGATTATACTAAATTGCCCAATGCAAATACCAATAGAAATAGAGGCATTACTGCAATAGGAACTCAGTTAAAATTAAATGATATTTTACCACGTAGCTTAAGCAATAATTCTTACAAAGCATACATTAGCACTCCTGTAGATATTATGGCTATTACTAATGCAAAAGATATCTTATCAATAGACTTTGTGAAAAATAATATTTCTAAAGCAGTTGCTTTTGGAACACAAACATCAGGAGAAGTTTACGACCATACTAAAGCAATTTGTGATCGTTTAAAAGGATATGAATTAACCAATATGCAAAACACGCTGGTTAAAGGAGTGAACATGATTCAGTATAGCTTAAAGAATAATAAAGGAGATATTGAATATGCTATGAGCTTTATTGTTGGTGCAAAAACAGGGAGAAATAATTACACTATTCAATCAAACTGGTTAAACAGAGATTATACCATTGATGAAGTAATGTATAATATTCAGCTATGGGCAGGTTCTCCTAGTTTAGTAATTGAAATGGCCAACGATATCATTAGCAAATTACAAACTGGCATGCCTATTCAAGAAATTAAGAGTAATGTTGTTTTACCAAAAACCTATATTACTAACGGTAAAAGAGTAGATGAAAATGTTTCACTCACCATCAATAACCTAACGAATATAAGCAGTGCTTATTTTGAAATTAAAGATAGGGCTAATGAACAAAGTACCACTTTAAATACACGTACTTTACCTATCACATTATCTGCCAATGGAACAACAACCGTATCTGTTCCAAGCAGTGATTTATTTGAATCTACCATTAGTCTTTACGTTAATGGTATTATTCAAGATGAAGTGTTTATGGCAGATGGGGCATGGGGTGTAGATTACAATACGGCAACTACAAGTGTTAAGAAATTTACTGTAACCAATAGCAATTTACCAGTAGCTACTGATGAGTTCCCTATCTTCAGAAATGCAGCTATTAGTGGAACTACTCCAGATTATTTAACCATGTACAAATTGGTAAGAGCTGGTGGAATTTCTCAAGATTTAAGTGCATATAAAACACTTAAATTTAAAGCCGCTGGAAATTCAGTAGTTACCATTACCTTGGTAAAACAATCAATAGTTAATTGGGCAGATCAATACACCCTTCAGATTCCAGTAAGTAATGAAACTAAAGACTATGCAATAAGTTTATCAGACTTTAAATCTACAGGATCTAATTTACCTATTGATGTATCTGATATCAGTACAATAGTATTTTCAATGGGAGCTGCTACCCCAGGAAAAAGCACTTCGGTTGAGCTTTCGTTGAGCAGTGTGTCATTTAGCAAAGAAGATTTGGTTTATCTTAGAAGCCTACAACTTAGAGAGGTAAGCCTCTACCCTAACCCGTCTAATGGAATATTTAACGTTCGTTTTAAAGCTGATAAAGATTATGGCCTAACATTAAATATTATAGACGCAGCAACAGGACGTATTGCCCTGACTAAAATGGTGAATGCAGTTAGAGGTGAAAACAGCGTGCCAGTTGAATTAAAAAATAATAGTGGACAAAAGATGTACATCATTAGTTTAAATGGTAGTAATGTACAATATAAGAGTACTAAGATGGTAATTGGGAAAAACTAATACATTTTTAAATTATATCTAAAACGTTTCGGGATTTCCGGAACGTTTTTTTTTGCTCAAGCAGATTTCCATTTAAGAACGAAACAAATTAAAAATAATTATATGTTTAATTTTTACTAAAATTTTACACAAAAAAGGCATTTTATACACTTTATGTTTATTTTTTCCATTAAAATGCTTTATTTTGAGATAGAAAAAATGTAAAACTTATGTCTTTAAGATTTAACGCAATTAGCAGCATCACAAATGATACTGAAGCTGTGGCATCTAAACCTAGCACAAAAATTACTGCAATTTTTGGGGAACGTGTTTTCACTATTAAAACAGCAAGGGAGTTTTTAAGTGACGAAGCCTATAAAAGTTTAATCACCAGTATACGCGGAGGGAAAAAAATTGATAGAAATGTTGCCAGCCAAATAGCAAGTGGCATTAGAGCCTGGGCAGAAAGTAAGGGTGTTACGCATTATACTCACTGGTTTCAACCTTTAACTGGTACCACAGCAGAAAAACATGATTCTTTCTTCACATTAAAAAGTGATGGTACTGCCATTGAAGAGTTTGATGGTGCTGCATTAATACAGCAAGAACCAGATGCATCATCATTTCCTAGTGGTGGCTTAAGGGCTACTTTTGAAGCAAGAGGTTATACAGCTTGGGATCCATCATCACCAGCCTTTATAATAGAAACAGGTGATGGAAGAACCTTATGTATTCCAACTATCTTTGTTTCTTATACTGGAGAATCTTTAGATTATAAAGCACCGCTTTTAAAATCTGTTGAAGCCTTGAATAAATCGGCTGTTGAAGTTTGTAATTACTTCGATAAGAATGTTACCAAAGTAACTTCTACTTTAGGATGGGAACAAGAATATTTTGTAATTGATGAAGCTTTAGCAAACGCTCGCCCAGATTTAGTACAATGTGGAAGAACGGTATTTGGTGCAGCTCCTGCAAAAGGGCAACAATTAGAAGACCATTATTTTGGATCTATTCCTGAAAGAGTATATGCATTTATGCGTGATTACGAAGCAGAAGCATACAAATTAGGAATCCCTTTACGCACCAGACACAATGAAGTAGCACCTGCACAATTTGAGTGTGCCCCAATTTTTGAAGAAGTAAATATTGCGGTTGACCACAATACCCTTTTAATGGATATTATGACTAGGGTTGCAAAAAGACATAAGTTAGTGGTACTGCTTCACGAGAAACCTTTTGCAGGTATTAACGGAAGTGGTAAGCACAATAACTGGAGTATGGCAACTGATACTGGTGTAAATTTATTAGCTCCTGGCAAAACTCCTAAGACCAATTTAATGTTCCTTACTTTTTTTGTAAATACCATTAAAGCGGTTCATGATTATGCTGATGTTATGCGAGCAGCTATTGCTTCTGCCCCAAATGATCACCGATTAGGCGCAAACGAAGCACCACCAGCCATCATTTCTGTATTCGTAGGTCAATACCTTACGAAGGTTTTAGCAGATGTTGAAACTAGAGTTGGCAATAAGTTTGATGAGCAGGATGAAGCTATCTTAAAGCTAGATTTACATCGCAGTATTCCAGAGTTAATGTTAGACAATACTGATCGTAACAGAACATCTCCATTTGCATTTA
The DNA here is from genome assembly GCA_036170555.1 of Sediminibacterium sp. Taxonomy (GTDB): domain Bacteria; phylum Bacteroidota; class Bacteroidia; order Chitinophagales; family Chitinophagaceae; genus Sediminibacterium. Next base: position 27,787 of record JAVHPL010000145.1, read on the forward strand.
CAGGAAATAAATTTGAATTCCGTGCAGTAGGTTCTTCAGCAAACTGTGCTATTTCAATGACCGTATTAAATACTATAGTAGCAGATACATTAAAAAAATTCAAAGCAGATGTAGATAGCCTAATTGAAAAAGGTGATAAGAAAGAGATAGCTATTATGCATGTTATACAAAAATACATCGTAGAAAGTAAAAAAGTATTGTTCGAAGGTGATGGGTATAGTGAAGAATGGCATCATGAGGCAGAACGTAGAGGTTTGCCTAATTTAAAAACTACCCCAGTTGCTTTAGATGTGATGATTTCAGATAAAGCCAAACACCTCTTTGAATCGAATGGTATTTTAAGCCATGCAGAATTAGAAGCACGTCATGAAATTGAATTAGAAAAATACATTAAGAAGGTTCAAATTGAAGCAAGAATTATGGGCGATTTAGCCATCAACCATATTTTGCCAGCGGCCATAAAATATCAAAATGATTTATTAGCCAATATCAATGGATTAAAAGCTGCCGGACTTCCAGAATCTGCCTATCAAAGTCAGTTAACCATTGTTTCAGAAGTAAGCAAGCATATTCAAATCATCCACACCAAAACCCATGAAATGGTAGAAGCAAGGAAGATTGTAAACAATATAGAAAATTCTCGTACTAAAGCAATTGCCTACGAAAGTCAAGTTAAATCAACATATTTCGATGAGATTCGTTACCATGTAGATAAATTAGAGCATATAGTAGATGATGAATATTGGACACTTCCTAAATACAGAGAAATGTTATTTCTGAGATAAGATTTGTGCCGAAATATTACTAATCTTTACCGATAACGAATAGTGGATCCTAAAAAAATCCACTATTTTGTTTATATAAACTTATAAACTATGAAAAAAATATTGGGATTATTTAGCGTAGTAGTATGTTGTTCTTTTTCTACCATTATTGCACAACCTCCTGCGGGTGGTCAGGGAATGATGAATCCGGAACAAAGAAAGGCGATGATGATTGAACGTTTAAAAGGGTTAGGTTGCAATGATGTACAAGCAGATTCAATCATAGCAATCTCGAATGACATGCGACCTAAGCAAATGGCCTTAAGAGATATTGCCGAAGCAGACAGACCTGCAAAAATGAAAGAAATTATGAATGAGCGAAACAAACGTATTGAAAAAGCCCTACCCGCAGAATTGGCTAAGAAAGTAATTGAAGCCATGTCTCAACAACGCCCAGGCGGTAACAGAGGTGGTGGAGGTCAATAGCCAAGTAAGTCCCAATTAAACAACTGATAAATGTAATGACATTAATACGTTTATCTCATTGTAAAAGATTCTAAGAACTTGGTAGTGAAATTTCCTTTTCTAAAATCTTCATTTTGCATTAATTGTAAATGAAATGGAATAGTGGTTTTAATTCCTTCAATTACATATTCACTTAAGGCACGGTACATGGTATCTATGGCTTCTTCTCTTGTTTGTGCTGTAGTAATTAACTTACCAATCATTGAATCATAGTAAGGAGGAATTACATATCCAGCATACACATGACTATCAACCCGCACACCATGTCCACCTGGTGTAAATAAGGTAGTGATTTTTCCGGGAGATGGCCTAAAATCATTGTATGGATCTTCTGCATTAATTCTACATTCAATTGCGTGCATAGTAGGCTCATAATTTCTTCCAGAAATTTTTTCACCCATGGCAATTTTAATTTGCTCTTTAATCAAATCGAAACTTACCACTTCTTCTGTTACGCAATGCTCTACTTGAATACGGGTATTCATTTCCATGAAGTAAAAATTGCGATGCTTATCTACCAAGAACTCAATGGTACCAACACTTTCGTAATTAATTGCCGATGCAGCTTTAATAGCAGCCTCTCCCATTTTCTCGCGAAGCTCTGGCGTCATAAATGGAGAAGGAGATTCTTCTACCAATTTTTGGTGGCGTCGTTGAATTGAACAATCACGCTCACTTAAATGACAAACATTTCCATATTGATCCCCTGCAATTTGAATCTCTATATGGCGTGGCTCTTCCACAAATTTTTCCATATAAATACCATCATTTTTAAATGAGGCAGCAGCTTCCATTTTTGCAGTAGTATATGCTTTCTCTATTTCGCTTTCTTCCCAAACCACACGCATCCCTTTTCCTCCCCCACCTGCAGTTGCTTTTAAAATTACTGGATACCCAACTTCTTTTGCTAAACTCTTCGCTTGCTCAATGCTTTCTAACAAACCCTCTCCACCAGGAACAACTGGCACCCCTGCCTTAATCATGGTTTCTTTGGCGGTAATTTTGTCTCCCATTTTGTTGATCATATCTGGAGTAGGTCCTATGAACTTAATTCCATGATCGGCACAAATTTGTGAGAACTTGGCATTCTCAGCTAAAAATCCATACCCAGGATGAATGGCATCGGCATTGGTTATTTCTGCAGCAGCCATGATATGCGCAATATTGAGGTAGGAATCAGCACTTTGAGGTTTACCAATACATACTGCTTCATCCGCAAACTTTACATGCAAACTATCTCTATCGGCAGTAGAATAAACGGCTACTGTTTTGATACCCATTTCTCTACAAGTTCTTATGACACGTAATGCTATTTCGCCCCTATTGGCAATTAATATTTTCTTGAACATCGAATTAGTTTAGAGTTTAAGCAGGTTCTACTAGAAATAATGGTTGATCATATTCTACCGGACTGGCATCTTCAACCAATACTTTAACAATAGTTCCTTTTATTTCACTTTCAATTTCATTAAAAAGCTTCATGGCTTCTATGATGCAAACTACTTTGCCTGGAGTTATCTCAGCTCCAACTTCGGCCAATATTGGTTTATCGGGTGACGATCTTCTATAAAATGTTCCAATCATAGGGCTTTTAATAGTTACCAAATGATCTTCCTTATGAGCAGGTGCAGGGGTTTGTGTTTGTGTGGCTTGTGCTGCAGCCATTGGAATAGGAGTAACTGGAGCAGGCGCAGATTGAGTGGTATATACTTGAGGGGTAGCTACAGTGATAGGCGCGTCCTCTTTTTGCTTGATGGTTACCTTACCATCCTTGTCTTCAATGCTAATTTCACCTATATTACTTTTATTAACGATTTTAATTAATTCGTGAATTTGTTTTAAGTCCATAAATGGCAATTTTAGGGGTAAAATCAGTTATTTTATGTAGAATCGGGGGCAAAATAGCCCTTTTTTGGTAAAAAATGCTTGTTTTAGTTATTTTAAAAAAAGAACCTGATGTTTTGTACATCAGGTTGAATTAAGCAAAATAACTTTTATTGAGCAACTTACTCTTTTACTCTTTCCACATAATCACCCGTTTTAGTATTAATCCTTATGGCTTCCCCCTGTTCTACAAATAGTGGAACCATTACAGTAGCTCCTGTTTCGATAGTGGCAGATTTAAGCGCTCTAGTGGCCGTATCCCCTCTTAAACCTGGTTCACAATAGGTAATATGTACCACAATTTTTTCGGGAAGTTCTGCTCCAATGGGTAATTCAGTTTCCGTATTGATAAATACAAATACCTCAGAACCATCCATTAAAAATTGAGGAGCATCAATCATTTCCTCTGATAAGGCGATCTGTTCGAAAGTTTCGTTATTCATTAGGTTATAACCTGTTTCATCTTTATATAAATATTGAAAAGCTTTCTTTTCTACACGAACTGGAAATATATTTTCACCACTATTCCAAGTTTTTTCGATGGACCTTTTATTGTCTACCCCCTTTAATTTAGCCCAAACTTTTGCTGCAGCCCTTGCTGTTTTGTTCTCACCAAACTCCACAACAGAGTATAAGTTGTTGTCTAATTTAAGAATCATGCCACGGCTGATGTCGGATGTATTTGCCATATTTTATTTTTTTAATATATAATTCTTGCGAATTGTGGCAAAAGTAGTCATTGAAATGCAAAAAAAGAAAAAGACTAGCCAATTAAACCATTTGAAAGAAACCCCATCTATATAACAAATTAGATTATCCACTTAAAATTCAATTTTATGAAAAAAATGATCCTTTGCACAACAACCGCTTTATTCATGACTGTTTGTTTAAACGCACAAACTGTTTCAACAGCCAACCCGGTTTCACCAGAAACAAAAGCTGGTATGAAAGATTTAAGAAAAGATTTGAGAGACGTTAAAAAAGACCGTCATCATTTAAATGGAGAAATAAAAGAAGGAGACAAAGCAGGAGCAAGAGCCATTGGAAGAGATATCAGAAAAGACAAAAAAGATATTCATGAAGATGCAGCAGCATTAAAAGGTCAAGGAGTAAAGCACCCAATCAAACGCGCAGAACGTCAATTACGAAAAAGACATAGATAAACAAGTAAATTGAAAATATAAAGTCAGCTAGTCTGACTTTTATTTTTCAAAAAGGTGTGCATACTTCTTTATTAATTTGAAATTAATAAGCACATGTGCAATAGTTAATATACTAATAACAAACATAATAGCAGAAACAACTCTAAACATTTTCACAAATAATGCCAATGAAACTTTTCCAGATAATTCAGGTTGTTGATCTATCATTTCTCCAAGCATTTGCGTTAAATTAATATCGTTTATAAAAAATGCAGCAGAAGAATTTAACAAAAACATACTGGAGATAAACAAAGTACCATAGGCATTTACTTTGATCCAATCTTTTAAAGAAGCTTTGCATGGCCGTTCAATTGAAATACCCTGCAATAAAAAGCGCAAAGAAGCAAACACGTAAATAACAAAGCAAGCCATTGCAAATACAATCAATAGTAATGCAGGATTAGCCAATGCCATCATGAACATAATTAAATCCATCAATCCAAATAATAATGCTATTGGCACAAGAATAAAAGTGATTATTTTAAAAATAGTAATTTGTTGCATAGACTATTGAATTTACTGTTGCTGAGCAGTAAAGTTATCAATTAAATTTTCATTGCCATTATTGGGAGATTTTTCTAGCTGTACTTTATTTACTTCCTCAAAGACCATTCCGTCTTCATAACCCACAGAAACGTATACACTCAATAATTGATGAGCAGGCCCTTTGAATGTACCTTTTGCAGGTGTACAATCGGCAAAATCTCTACCTACGGCTAATTTAATATGATGGTGCCCAGCCCAGGTATTATTGGTGGGGTCAATACCTACCCATCCATGATTGGGAATATAAAACTCAACCCAGGCATGGGTTGCTCCTTCCCCTCGCATTCCGTTTTTGTTAGGACAAATATATCCGCTTACATATCTTGCAGGAATACGCATTCCTCTTAATAATTCTAACAAAATATGAGCAAAATCTTGACAAACTCCTGAACGATGATCAATGATTTCATCAATGGTTGTTTCGATGGTGGTGATTCCTTTTATATAAGTAAATTCATTAAATATATATTCACTGCACGCAAAAGCTATTTCGGCAATTGATTTATGGGGAACATAAATGCTGTTGATGACTGAATGTAAAAATGTTTTAGATTGAATAGCACTACAACGCGTATATTGTAATAATAATAAATCTTGATCATCAAATAAAGTATCTGCAATAGCAATAGTTGGGAAAGCCAATATTTCAGATGGCTTAGTTTGTATCATCAATCTACTCTCTATAATGAGCTCTCGGTGTGGACTTAATAAATTAAAGTTCCCTGTTTTATTTCCCCAGTAATCGGTAAAATTCATTACCTCAGGGTTCCCTGTTATTTGTAATGATTGTTCTAATATATGTTGTGTGGAAATGTTCGCTGGATATATTTTTATTTCATTTACGCTTTCTTTAATAGGTCTATCGTACTCGTATTTGGTGATATGGTGAATTTTAAAAATAGACATTCAAATTAATTTAAGAATAGGAAAAATAGATTTGCCCTAACATACTACCAAAAGCATTCAACTCGAAGCGCACATTCTTCAGATAGGGTTCTAATCCCATTTGATTAATCATGGAAAGATCGGCATATTTAATTTGACTGTTCAATCTTCCAAAAGAATTTTTTAATTCACTAATGCCCTCTACCGGATTAGCCATTGTTATTTCTGCTACATATTTATTGGCACGCTCTAATGAATAATACAATGATCTAGGAAAATAATGATCAAATAAAACTTGTTTAGCCACATTAACATTGTGATCTTGGTTATTATAATTCTTTAAATGCAATTCATAACCTGAAAGTGATAAGAGCAAACTTCTCCAAAAAAGTATATCTTGCTCTTGCTGCATGTTAAAATTAATTTTTTTATAAAAATTATACACTAATTCTACCGTGAGTAAGCATCTTTCTGAATACTTCCCCAAATTCATATAGTTCCATCCTTGCCCTCTAGGCATTGTACTGTCTGCGATTCCACAAAACTGGTCACTACTTGCAATCAAAGCGTCTATCACAACAATGGCATCTGCACTTGTTAATTTTTCTTCCAGCAAAGGATGGTTTACCATATGATAAATATGATTTACCTGCTCCCAAACCTCTTTGGTTACCTGATCTTGAACTCCCCTTGCATTTTCTCTTGCTCTAGTAATGATACATCGGAGTGAATTGGTGTTTTTAGGATCTGTTACCAAATATTTTAAGGAAGCTGCATCATTTTCTTTTAATAACTCTATTTCTTCGGGTTTAAGTGTTGTAAAAACTTCCAATGCTGTTTGCCAGGTAATACCACTGGCCTGCACTTTATCAAAAGATAAAATATAACTTGTTTTCAACAACCTAAGCATTCCATCTGCTCTTTCCATATAGCGATGAAGCCAATATAATGAGTCTGCAATTCTACTAAGCATACTACAAATTTTAAATCGTATTCGTTTGATTATCGATGATCCAAGTGTCTTTGCTACCCCCTCCCTGAGAAGAGTTTACAACCAATGAACCTTCTTTTAGTGCTACTCTAGTTAGTCCACCAGGAACTATTTCGATTCCATTGGGGCCACACAATGCATAAGGCCTTAAGTCTACATGCCTTGGTTGCAATTTTCCATCTAGAAAACAAGGAACCGTAGACAATGAGATAATGGGTTGTGCAATAAAATTTCGCGGGTTGGCAATAATCATTTCTTTGGCTTTAGCAATGGCTTCATCAGAAGCACTATTTCCCATAATCATTCCATATCCACCCGACTGATTGGTTTCTTTTACAACCATTTTATGCATATTGCTAAAAACATATTTTCGCTCATCAATATTTTGCATTTGATATGTTGGTACGTTGGGTAAAATGGGTTGCTCATGTAAATAATACTGAATCATATTTGGTACATAAGCATACACTGCTTTATCATCGGCAACTCCATTACCCAATGCATTTACTATGGCTACATTGCCTTTTCGGTAAGCACTCATTAATCCAGGAACACCCAATGCACTGTTTGGATTAAATACCAAAGGATCTAAATATTCATCATCTACACGTCTATATATTACGTCTACTTGTTGTAAACCAGCCGTAGTTTTCATATACACTTTTTGGTTATCTACCAATAAATCCCTGCCTTCAACTAATTGAATACCCATTTGACGTGCTAAGAAAGTATGTTCATAATAGGCCGAGTTATACACTCCTGGAGTAAGCATTACCACTACAGGGCTGGAA
>JAVHPL010000146.1:0-2068 GCA_036170555.1 Sediminibacterium sp.
AAATAGCCAAGATGGTAGAGGGTATATTTGATATGCGTCCTTACTTTATAGAACAACGTTTGAAGTTACGTAACCCTATTTACAGTGAAACAGCAGCATACGGGCATATGGGACGTAAGAGTGAAGTAGTTACCAAAACTTTCAAAACCCCAGACGGTAAAGAGAAGAAAGTAAAGGTAGAATTGTTTACTTGGGAAAAGCTAGACTATGTTACTAAAGTGAAAAAAGCCTTTGGATTAAAATAAATTTCACAAATAATTAGCCAACCTCTGTGCTTTTGTACAGAGGTTGTTTTATTTTCAGGGTATGAAGAAGAAACTATTCATTGCTACCTTGTCTTTTTTATTCATGTTTACTTTGATGCGATTTCAAGGGGAAGGGCTAAAGACCAGTAAAACCATGAGTGGTATTTTAGAGTTGGAATTTGCCAATTCTCCTGCTAAATTGATGGAAGTATTAACAGCCTGGGATTTGAATATGGCCAAGCAAAACATTTGGTTAGATTTTTTATTCATTCCTGCGTATGTGTTGTTCTTTGCCTTACTTACTGCGGTATGTGCTGAAAAATGGACAATTTCTTCCATAAATGCAATCGGAAATATCTTAGTAAGGGCATCCTTTGTAGCGGGTATCTTTGATATTGCCGAAAATTTATTGATGCTTCAAAGTATTGCAGGAAATTATACACCAAATTCTTTGTGGCTTACCTATTATTGTGCAAGTATTAAATTTGGTATTATCATATGCATTGTGATATACCAATTAGTTTCTATCCCTTTACTTTTAAAAAAGAATCATTAAAATGGATCAAAATCCTTGGAAAATTATAAGTGAACAAGAGATGTATGAAAATCCATGGATTAAGCTTACTGAATACAAAGTAATTAATCCCGGAGGAGGAAAAGGCATATATGGGAAAGTACATTTTAAAAATACAGCAGTAGGGGTAATGGTATTGGATGAACAACTAAACACGTATTTGGTAGGGCAATATCGGTTTACATTAAATGCATATAGCTGGGAAATTCCCGAGGGGGGAGGTTTACAAGGAACAGACCCTTTAGAAAGTGGGAAAAGGGAACTTCTGGAGGAAACTGGCTTAATAGCTCAGGAATGGGAACCTCTGCTTACAATGCATCTGTCTAATTCGGTTAGTGATGAATTGGCAATGGTATATCTTGCAAGAAAATTAACGCAACATCAACCCTGTCCTGAGGAAACCGAACAATTGAGGATTAAAAAAATACCCTTTTCTGACGCTGTTGAAATGGTAGAAAAAGAATTCGTTACCGATTCAATGAGTGTAGCGGCAATATATAAAGTTCAACTCTTATTGCTACAAGGGAAATTGAAGTAATACATTTGCAAATGGCATTGAAACAAAGTACAATGATTATTGGAAGGCAACCCTTGGTTGAAGCCCTCCAATCTGGAAAAGCAATTGATAAAATTTTATTGCAAAAAAATGCATCGGGAGAAGTAATTCAGGCCATACGCTCATTAGCCAGAGAATATAATGTACCGCTTCAATTGGTTCCTATTGAAAAATTGAATGGGCTTTCCAGAGCCAATCATCAGGGAGTGATTGCCATAGCCGCATTGGTAAAATACCTTGATTTGCAACAAGTAATTGATCATGTTGTTTCTGATGGGATTGTGCCTTTATTTTTAATGTTAGATGGAGTTACCGATGTACGTAATATTGGTGCTATTGCAAGAACAGCAGTATGCTGTGGAGCGCAAGCAATTATTATTCCAAACAAGGGTGTTGGTGCTTTAAATGAAGAAGCCATGAAAAGCAGTGCAGGTGCTTTAGAAAAAATACATATCTGCAGAGTGAATAGTTTATTAAAAGCAGTTGATGATTTACATTTAAATGGAATAGCAGTTTTTACCAGCGAAATGCGTGCAGAAAAAAATGTATTCGATTTACAGTTTAGTGATCCATGTTGTATTATTATGGGTGATGAGGGAAGGGGTGTTCAACCTCATTTAGCTAAATATGCAGATGTATTTTTTAAAATTCCCATGGCTGCTACATTTAAAGAATCGAATGTAGCAGCCATGG
>JAVHPL010000147.1:0-5037 GCA_036170555.1 Sediminibacterium sp.
TGATAATTCTTCTTTTAAAGCAAAGAATTTTTACTACCAGCTTTATTTTATCCTTTAAAAGCGTTCAAAGCCTCTATCACCCTATAAATGTCGGCTTCGGAATGGCAACTAGAACAAGGTAAACTTAATGTTGTGGCATGAATTTCTTCGGAAATAGGGAATGGTTTTTTTTCAATAAAGCCATTCAAAGCCTTTTGGTGGTTGGGTGAAACTGGATAGTGAATTTCGGAACCAATCCCCATTTTTAGTAAATAAGCTTTCAATTCGTCTCTTTTGGGATGACGAATATTAAAAATATGGTATACATCAAAAAAATCCTCCTGTACTTGGGGCATGATGAATTTGTCATGAAGATGTTCAAGATACAATCTAGCATAGGATCTTTTTTGTTCGTTGATCTTATCTAAATAAGGTAATTTGATTTGTAAAAAAAGGGCCTGTAATTCATCCAACCTACTATTATAGCCAATAATTTCATTGTAATATTTTCCATGTGACCCGTAATTTCTAATTCGCTTTAAGTTCTCACAAAGTTCATCGCTATTCGTTAAAACTGCGCCAGCATCCCCCAATGCACCCAAATTTTTACTAGGATAAAAACTAAACCCATTCATGATTCCAAAAGTACCTGCCATCTTACCTTTGTACTTTGCACCATGCGCTTGGGCACAATCTTCTATAATTTGTAATTGATGTTGATTAGCCAACGCAATAATGGGGTCCATATCACAGCATTTTCCATACAAGTGAACTACCATGATGGCTTTTGTTTTTAGCGTAATGGCTGCTTCAATTTTGCTGGGATCTATATTGTAAGTATGCAAATCAGGCTCTACCAAAACAGGAATATGACCCGCATGAATAATACCTAAAATGGAAGCAATATAGGTGTTGGATGGTACAATTACTTCAGATCCTTTTGGTAGATCCAACACCAATAAAGAAAGGGTGAGTGCATCTAACCCATTGGCCACTCCAACACAGTAATTCATATTGTTATAAGCAGCAAAATCTTCTTGAAATCGCTTTACTTCTTCCCCTAAAACATACCAACCATTTTGAAGAAATCTACTAAATCTTTTTTCGAAAAGTAAGGTATATTTTTCGTTTACTTTTGCCAAACTATCATACGGTATCATTTGCTAGAAGGATAAGGTTCGTAAATATAATCGGAAGAATCGAATGTAGTAGAAGCAAAAACCAACAAAATGGCATCACTGGAAAATTTGTACATTTTATGCCAATCTTTTGTTTCTAGAATTAAGCATTTTGTTGGGTTATCCAATAAAAATTCTTCTTCCTTTACTCCATCATTGTTTGCAACAGAGCAATGACCATTAATACAAATAGCAGCTTGTATAGTTTCATGATGACGATGCCCCCCTCTTATAGATTCGTCTATTTTATAAATATAAAACACTCGCTTAATTTTAAATGGAAGTAATCTTTCTGCATTGTCTAATACAGTTAATTCTCCTCGCGAGTCTTTAAAATTTACTAAATTAATAATATAGGCCATATTGTTTTAAAGGTTTTGTGCTCGCTGATCAATTAATTTATCTAACTCATTTAGTACTTCGGGATCTCGCTCCATATTAAATTTTCTTGCAAATATTCTATCTGATTGCATCACATCATTCAGATCATTTACACCTAACCATAGTGGATTGGGCGTATGTGGAGGATGTTTATAGTAATGCCCATTTTCGTTGATTACTTTATTGGAAAATGGAGAATTTAGCAATTCAGTTTGAAAAAGAAATTCATCGGGTGCCCAAGTAAATTTATAGAAGCGTTTATTTTTTTTATTGTATTCCACTTGTTCAAGTACATATTTTAAGGCATCTAATGGTAAACACCAAAACATAGAGCTACCATAAAATTTTATCCCTTCTGGCAATTTTCTATTGGGGAATAACTGATTGATGAATCGTTCTATAAAATATTTACCAGGAAAAGAATAATTAGCTAAATAATACCGAGATACGCGCTCCATTCCTTCTTTCCATTCATGCTCAAATTCACGATATTTTAGCATCAACTTCCCTTTTCTACTTTCATAAAACTGTTTCATTTCAGGTACAGTTCGAATGGGATAATCTTGTCCACTTAATAGGGAAACAAAATCGTAAGATCTTTTGGAATCAAGAATTTCTTGTATTGAATTAAACTCGGCCTGTATGGTGCTAAAACCTGCCCACTTTACATCTATTCTATTTTTTATAAAATATACATTGGGCAATTTCAATAAATGTTCATGACTACTTAAAGGCAATTTAGCATCTACATGAATATAAAAATCGAAATCAGGATCGAGCATCCTTTTAATCATCCGCTCGGTTTGAAGTGGATTTGTATAAGTGATGAGTAAATGCGCAATTCTCATGTATAAATAATTAGTAATACTTTAAAAGTACAGAAAAAAAATGAAACATATCGTAAAGCAAAAACCACTTCTTATAGAAGTGGTTTTACAAAAATGAATACAATGATGATTAGGATATTTTTTCTACCTGCATATAATTGAGTTCTACAGGAGTTGAACGTCCAAATATTTTAACCGTTACTTTTAATTTTTTCTTTTCATCATTCACATCTTCAATTACGCCATTGAAATCGTTGAATGGACCTTCAATAATTTTAATAGTTTCCCCAACAATGAAAGGCTCACTCATGGTAACCCCTTGATCATTCATTTCATCTACCTTACCCAACATTTTATTTACTTCCGATTTGCGTAAGCAAATAATATTTCCCTTAGATCCTTTTCCATCTGTTAAAAAGTGCATCACGTTATTGATGTTACTAATATGTTGAACAATATCATCATTCAACTTACCTTCTAACACTTCTATCATGACATAGCCCGGGAAATAGTTTTTTTCGCGCATTACTTTTTTTCCATTCTGCACTTTATACACTTTTTCCATCGGCAAGAATATTTGCTTAATAATCTCTTGCCACCCACTCCGAATAATATCTTTATCTAAATATTCTTTTACCTTACGCTCTTTACCACTTACTACCCTTAACACATACCATTTGGTATCTGGCTGAGGTACGGTAGGGGCTTCTGTTGTAACAACTACTTCTTCCATGGGTATCTTACTTAAATAATGAATAAATCAACTTGAGTACTTGGTTGCTGGAAAAATCCATCACCCAAACCATAGCAGTAATAATTACGGTAGCTACTAGCACAATGACCGTGCTTTGTTGCAATTGCATCCAACTTGGCCAAGTTACTTTCTCTACCAATTCGTGATAGCTTTCTTTAAAATACAATGCTATTTTATTCATTTTGTTGATATTAGTCTGTTCGCACGGGCACTAGGATTCGAACCCAGATCAAAGGTTTTGGAGACCTGCATGCTACCGTTGCACCATGCCCGTAGAAAACTAAAAGCTATCCTGAGTAAATCAAGACAGCTTTTAGTGGTATTGCAAATATAGTAATTATTTGCTTAAAAGCTAAAAGCCACCGGCTTAAAGCTTATTTTAAAATTTCAGTAACCTGACCAGCACCTACTGTTCTACCACCCTCACGGATAGCGAATTTCAATCCTTTTTCCATAGCAATTGGTTGAATCAATTTCACATTCAATCCTATATTATCACCAGGCATCACCATTTCAGTACCTTCTGGTAAAGTAACTTCACCAGTTACATCTGTAGTACGGAAATAGAACTGAGGACGGTATTTATTAAAGAATGGAGTGTGACGTCCACCTTCTTCTTTGCTCAATACATAAACCTCTCCTTTAAATTCTGTGTGAGGAGTAATAGAACCTGGCTTACAAATTACCATACCACGACGGATATCTTTTTTCTCAATACCACGCAATAATAAACCTGCATTATCACCTGCCTGACCTTCGTCTAATAATTTCTTAAACATTTCAACACCAGTACAAGTTGAAGCCAATGGAGCTTCCATCAAACCAACAATTTCAACTGCTTCACCTACTTTGATTACTCCACGCTCAATACGACCAGTAGCAACTGTACCACGACCAGTGATTGAGAATACATCTTCTACAGACATCAAGAAAGGCATATCAATAGGGCGAGGAGGCAATGGAATGTAAGAATCTACCGCTTCCATTAATTCGTCTATTTTAGCAACCCATTTTGGATCTTCAGATAAAGCTCCTGTTGCAGAACCTTGAATGATTGGGGTATTATCACCATCAAATCCGTAAGAAGTTAACAACTCACGAACTTCCATTTCTACTAATTCTAATAATTCAGGATCGTCTACTAAATCTACCTTGTTCATAAATACAACAATACGAGGTACACCTACCTGACGAGCCAATAAGATATGCTCTTTGGTTTGAGGCATTGGACCATCTGTAGCAGCCACAACTAAAATAGCACCATCCATTTGGGCAGCACCAGTAATCATGTTCTTCACATAGTCAGCGTGACCAGGACAGTCTACGTGCGCATAGTGACGATTTGCTGTTTGATACTCAACGTGAGCAGTATTAATGGTAATACCACGCTCTTTTTCTTCAGGAGCTCCATCAATTTCATCATATTTCTTAGCAATATTACCCATTCCTCTCTTAGACAAGATCATTGTAATAGCTGCAGTTAAAGTAGTTTTACCATGGTCAACGTGACCAATGGTACCTACATTTACGTGAGGTTTTTCCCTCTTAAAGGTCTCTTTTGCCATTTTATCGGTTTTTAGTTGTGTTTAAAAAATTTTGGTCTTTTACAACCATTGTTATTATTTGTTTTTGCTTTTTTTCAAAAGCTTAGTGCTTATCTTTTTTCAAGGCCGTTCTTCTTCCCCATCACTAAGAAAAGAATCAAATTCCCAATAAAGGGAGGATGAACAAGTGCTGAGTTGTACATCTGATTTATTCATTTGATTAAATAAACAAGCCTGTAAACTGAGCCGTTAGTGAGAATCGAACTCACGACCTCTTCCCTACCAAGGAAGTGCTCTACCCCTGAGCTACAACGGCGAGTTCTTTTGAGCGGAAGACGAGGGTCGAACTCGCGACCTATAGCTTGGAAGGCTAT
>JAVHPL010000147.1:5137-10659 GCA_036170555.1 Sediminibacterium sp.
TTCTTTTGAGCGGAAGACGAGGGTCGAACTCGCGACCTATAGCTTGGAAGGCTATCGCTCTACCAATTGAGCTACTTCCGCTTAAATTAAATACTATGTAAAAGAACTACAATCCTAAGATTGTATGTGGGCAGAGTAGGGTTCGAACCTACGTACACGTGAGTGAACAGATTTACAGTCTGTCGCCTTTAACCACTCGGCCATCTGCCCGCTTTACCATGTTGAGCAAAAATTTATGTGCATGATAATAACATTATTTACAAATAATCATGTTATCTACAAAACACCATAATTTACTACTCATTACTGAGCCGAAGATGGGAGTCGAACCCGCGACCTGCTGATTACAAATCAGCTGCTCTACCAACTGAGCTACTTCGGCAAAAAAAAGACCTTCCCCTTTTTTGGGATGGCAAAGGTAATGGAAAACTTTATTTGGCAAAATTTTGAAATGCTTTTTTTCCACCGTTTCTTCCACAAAATCAATAAGATGTAAAATTATTCTCTAAAAATGGGCTTTTGAAGGGCTAAAAAATAAAAAGGCTCCCATCTGGGAGCCCTTTTTTAAACGGATAATTTTTCTTTTCGCTTCTTAATTTGATTAATTACTGAATCTAAGGCCTCATCAAAAGATTCTTCGAATGATTTTGAAGATGCTTTTACAAAAAATTCGTGTTTGGGTACATGTACTTTAATTTCAGCTACTTTGTCTTTGATAGTGTGTACAATATTATCCAATTTCAAGAAAACATCTACTTTAAGAATAGCATCGTGAAAAGTGGGTAATTTTTGTACTTTTTTTGTTACATACTCAACTAATTTTTCGTCTGCGTCAAAGTGAACTGATTGAATGTTAACGTTCATGATGGGAAGCTTTAATCTGTGAAACAATGAATTTTAAAGAACTTTTTAACTGGAACCAACTGCTCTATTTTGTTCCAATATGATACAGTTAAGTTACGCCATTAATTGTTAAACAAAAAATAAATAGGGATAAATAAACCATGTATTTACGCCTTTGGGTGTGCTTTTTTATACACATCCTTTAGCTTCTCAATGGTATTATGGGTATAGATTTGGGTAGCAGCCAAACTGCTATGACCAAGTAGTTCTTTTACCGCATTTAAATCGGCTCCATTGTTCATTAAATGGGTGGCAAAACTATGCCTGAGAATATGTGGACTTTTCTTTTGTATTGTTGTAACTAAAGCCAATTTAGCCTTTACAAAACCATATACCGATCTTGGCTGTAAGGATGTTCCTTTTTCAGTGATAAATAAAAATTGTGCTTCATTTGCTTTATACGGTTTATCTAGTATGTACTGTTGCAGTTGCATGATCAGCTCTTTGCTTACGGGGATGATTCGCTCTTTATTACCCTTTCCTACTACTTTCACTTGTTTATTAGCCATATCTATTTGAGACTCTTTCAACTGAATCAATTCATTTAATCGCATCCCAGTACTGTAAAATAATAAGATCACCAATCTTTCTGTTCTTCCCTTCCAGTCATCCGAAAAAGGCATATGTTGAAACAGATGCTCCATATCAATCTGTTCTACATACATGGGCAAGCGTTTACTCACTTTTGGAGCAATAATTGTTCCCATTGGTGTTTTCTGCAAGCCCCCCGTTTTTAATTGATATTTAAAAAATGATTTGAGGGTAGATATTTTTCTATTGATAGATTTAGGAACTATTTTATCCTCACTTAATTCGGCCAACCAACTTCTTACCATTGAAGTAGAAATTGCTTCAAGAGGAATGGCATCGAATTGACTTACCAAATATTGAAAAAATTGCTCTAGATCTAGTTGATAAGAAATGATGGTATGCTGAGAATACCGCTTTTCATACTTTAAATAGTTTATGAAAGTATCTATATGTGGATATTGCTGTATGGGCATAAAAAAAGTAGTCATTGGTAAAACGTACCAAGACTACTGAATCGTATGAAATGGGAAATTAATTATCCCTCTATTTTTTATCCTTCGATTTTTCCGCTAGCTATTTGCTGCTTATAAACGGCTTTTAACACTTGACCACGACGTACAATGGACGGCTTGATAAATGCTTGACGCTCTCTTAATTGCAACAAAGTTTTGCTTTTCTCGAATTTTTTCTTGTACTTTTTAAGCGCTTTGTCGATGTTTTCGCAGTCTTTTGAATCAATTACTAACATATAATTATACCTCCTCAGGCGTTTTTAGGACCGCGAAGATAGGATTCTGAACTTAATTTACAAAATTTTTTCAAATACCTTTGTTCCATGTTTACAGGAATCATTGAAACTAAGGGAATAGTGGATGGCATTGCCCAAAATGGAAGTAATATAACTTATACCATTCATTCTACTATTACCCATGAACTTGCCGTAGATCAAAGTTTAGCTCATGATGGAGTTTGCCTCACTATTGAAGCCATTGAAGGTAATCAGCACCAAGTTACTGCTATTGCAGAAACCATCCATAAAACCAATTTAGCTGGATGGAAAAAAGGTGCCATCATTAATTTAGAACGCTGCATGGTAATGAATGGACGTTTAGACGGGCATATTGTACAAGGACATGTAGACTGTACTGCCACTTGTTCTGAACGAATAGATATGAATGGCAGTTGGGAATATACATTTGAATTCCCAACTCAATTTGCTCATTTGGTGATTGAAAAAGGATCTATTGCGGTAAATGGAACCAGTTTAACTTGCTTCGCCGTTACTCGCAATCAATTTAAAGTTGCCATTATACCATATACTTTTGAGCATACCAGTATTCAACAAGTAATGGTAGGTTCTGTAGTGAATATTGAATTTGATATACTCGGAAAATACGTTCAGCGGAATTTGGAGTTAAGCAAATAATAGCACGGTTACTTGTGAAGTATTTCAAATCAAGCCTCTGCTGGATGCCGTTAAGCAATTTTTTGAAGTAGGCGTAAGCAATGAAATTTGTTTGAGTCCCGAGTACTCGGGACGAGTTATTTCATTGTAGCCGAATGAGAAAAATTGTAGGCAGATAGCAGCAGCGAAGATTTGGAAACTTTACAAGTAACAATCATTATTTCATTATTTATACTTGCTTACCCTTCAAAGCGCCGCTAACAGCAGCATCCATGGCCCGTTCGGCAAAAGGTCTGCTGATATCATTTAACTCTTCTATTTTGGTTTGAATTAAATTTTTATCTGCTAAAGTAATTGCCAATTGAAGATTTTGCATGGCTGAAGCCGTTTGCATGAATTCTTCTTGTGAAAGTAATCCAGGATTTTTAGCGATAAATTTTTCGGTTACTGCTAAAATTTGCTCCCCTTCGGTTTGGGCTTCTACCAAAGCACGAACAGTCATATCTTCTTTTGCATGCGTGATGCTATCTAATAACATTTGTTCTACTTCAGCATCTGTTAACCCATATTGAGGCTTCACTTCAATGCTTTGCTCTACCCCACTGCGCAGCTCTTTTGCAGTTACTTGTAAAATACCATCTGCATTAATTAAAAAACGTACTTCCACTTTTGGCATACCTGCTGGCATTCCAGGAATTCCAGAAAAATTAAATTCCGCTAATTTTCTATTGTGTTGTACTAAATCTCTTTCTCCTTGAAATACGGAGATCCGCATACTTCCCTGTCCATCTTTTTGAGTAGTATATTGACGTCCTGCTTGATTGGGAATTTTTGCATTTCTCGGAATTAATACATCCATTAATCCACCCATAGTTTCTATCCCTAAACTAAGTGGCGTAATGTCTAATAATAAAAATTCGTTATTATTTCCTGCTAATATATCTGCCTGCACTGCAGCACCTAATGCAACCACTTCATCTGGGTTAACAGAATCATTCACCTGTTTTCCAAAAAAAGTACTTATGGTTTCTTTAACCAAAGGAACTCGAGTGCTTCCACCTACCATAATGATCGCATCTATTTCATGTGTAGTTAAACTCGCATCTGATAATGCTTTGGAGCAACAGGCGATGGTTCTATTTACCAATGGCAAAATAATTTCATTGAATTGATCTCTGGTAATTTTTACAGTATAACCACTCCATTCAGTTGAAAACAATGCAGCATAACTCAATTCTTTCTTGGCTCTTTCGGCCAATAAGCGAAGCGATTGTAATTGATTTTTTTCCTGGCTAATTGCTTCAAATGAAATACCCATTTGCTTTAGAAAAAATTCCATGATCGCATGGTCTATATCATCGCCACCTAAATAAGTATCTCCATTTGTACTTAATACTTCGAAAATACCACTGGTAATTTTAAGAATAGAAATATCAAAAGTACCTCCACCTAAATCGTACACTGCGATGGTTTTTTCTTCGTCTTTTTGAAGTCCCAAGCCATAAGCAAGGCTTGCTGCAGTGGGCTCATTTACAATACGCATCACATCTAATCCAGCCAATTTACCTGCATCTCTAGTGGCTTGCCGTTGAGCATCATTAAAATAAGCAGGCACCGTAATCACCGCCTTACTTACTGGAGTTTTTAAAATATGTTCCGCCCTGTTTTTTAATTCTTTTAAAATAAAGGATGATAACTCAATGGGAGAATAAAAACGATCCCCTACCTGCACTTTCACTAAACTATCAGTATCGTCATCTATTACTTTATAAGTAAAAAAATGATCATTTTCTTTTACATCTTTATAACTTTTTCCCATCAACCTTTTGGCGCTAAATATTGTATTAGCAGGGTCTGATTCTAAATATTGTTTAGCAGTTTCCCCTACTTCTGCATTGCCCAACTGGTCAAAATGTACTACACTAGGAACCAAACTACTACTATCAAATTCTTTTAATGCTGTTGGCAATTTACTTTCCGGATGTATAAAAGCTACCAAACTATTGGTAGTTCCCAAATCAATTCCTACTATAATTTCAGCCTGTTGTAAACTGCCTGTTGCTATATTAATCCCAATTTTTGCCATAATATATATTGTGCTAGTAAAACGCAAATGTATAACAAACCCTTTCGCCGATTATTGCGAAAAGCGAAATGAATAAGCCAATACATTTAATCTTCAATAATAGTTGTTTTACTAACATAATCGTGCAGTGGCCCATTTAAAAAAGGTCCAAAAAAGAGATCAATAATGGTTAACCTCAATAAGCTTCTGATACAAATTGCTATAAAATGGGGCTTCTTACCTTGTAGTGTAACCACTTTTGAATGCGTAAACCATTTGCCAAGGGTATGACTAAAAATACTTTCAAAAAAAGTATAATAAAAAAATAGGGTGGGAAAGAAAAACCATCCAAAATGAAGCGGCTTGTAATTCCAATAAACAACATACCAATTCCACCACCTAAATAGTAGCATAGCCAATAGGGTTATTAGAATTGTATCTATAAAAAAATTAAGTGCTCTTGTACCATCACCCACTTTACGCATATCAACTTTTATTTTCGCAAAATTAGGGCTTTGCATCTATGCCCGCATCTTTTGTACATTTGCCCAAAACCCAATCAGATGAGTTTAGTTGAAGAATTAACATGGAGGGGTATGATTCAGGATATCATGCCAG
>JAVHPL010000148.1:0-14449 GCA_036170555.1 Sediminibacterium sp.
AGGATCCTTATTCATTTAGATGCATTCCTCAAGTTCATGGGGCTAGTAAAGATGCATTTAATCATGTTTTAAATGTATTTATTAGAGAAATTAATTCAGTTACAGATAATCCTAATATTTTCCCAGAAGAAGACTTAATTGTGAGTGGTGGTAATTTTCATGGACAACCACTTGCATTGGTACTAGATTACTTAGCCATTGCAATGAGTGAAATAGGAAATATTTCGGAGCGAAGAACCTATCAGCTCATTTCTGGTCAAAGAGGTTTGCCTCTATTTTTAGTGAAAGATGCGGGGCTTAATTCTGGTTTTATGATACCTCAATATACAGCAGCAGGAATTGTAAGTGAAAATAAACAATTATGTACTCCAGCATCGGTAGACAGTATTTCATCTAGTAATAATCAAGAAGATCATGTAAGCATGGGTGCTAATGCAGCAACTAAATGTTGGAGAGTAATAAAAAATGTTGAAAAAGTATTAGGTATAGAATTATTAAGTGCTGCACAGGCATTAGATTTTAGAAGACCCCTACTTAGTTCTCCCATCATAGAACAACTAATGGCTGCATTTAGAGCAGAAATTAGTTTTAATCAAGTAGATCGTTTATTGCATACAGATATGAAAAAAGCAATAGAGTTTGTTGGAAACTATACCATTGAATCTGCTGTAAATATACATCAACCATAATTACCACAAATTCAATGGGTAAAACCCTTTATCAAGCGTGGAGAAATACCCAATTAGGCTTAACTTTGCCACCCAAACAAAAAATGGAATGAGCGAAGAAAAGAGTCTAAATTTTATTGAAGAAATTATTGAAGCAGATTTAGAAACAGGTAAATATCAAGTAATTAGTACCAGGTTTCCTCCAGAACCTAATGGATATTTGCATATTGGACATGCAAAAAGTATCTGTTTGAATTTTGGTTTGGCAAAAAAATATGGAGGTACTACCAATTTGCGTTTTGATGATACCAATCCAGTTACAGAAGATACAGAATACGTAGAAAGTATTAAAAATGATGTAAAATGGTTGGGGTTTGAATGGGCAAATGAATTTTATGCTTCAGATTATTTTGATCAATTGTATCATTTAGCCATGCAATTAATTGAAAAAGGACTTGCTTATGTAGATGATAGTACAAGTGAAGCAATTGCAGAACAAAAAGGTACGCCAACTCAACCTGGGCTTCGCAATGAATATGCTAATAGGAGTATTGAAGAAAATAAGGAATTATTTTTATCTATGAAAGAAGGCAAATATGCCGATGGTTCTAAAGTTTTAAGGGTAAAAATAGATATGGCTTCTCCCAATATGCTTATGCGAGATCCTATCATTTATAGAATAAAACACGCTCACCATCATAGAACAGGCGATAAATGGTGCGTTTATCCTATGTATGATTTTGCTCATGGACAAAGTGATTCTATAGAAAAAATTACTCATTCTATTTGTACATTAGAATTTGTACCTCACCGTGCATTATACGATTGGTGCATAGAACAATTAGAAACATTTCCTTCGAAGCAATACGAGTTTGCGCGTTTAAACATGACTTACACTGTAATGAGTAAAAGAAAACTATTACAATTGGTAAATGAAAACATAGTGAATGGGTGGGATGATCCAAGAATGAGTACCATTAGTGGAATGCGCAGAAGAGGGTATCCTGCAGCCAGTATTCGGGAATTTTGTGATAGAATTGGTGTTGCAAAAAGAGAAAATTTAATAGATGTTGGGTTATTAGAATTTTGTGTACGAGAGGAACTAAATAAGATTGCTCAAAGAAGAATGGTTGTATTTGATCCATTAAAATTGATTATTACCAATTTTGAAAATGAAGTAGAATTATTAACAAGTGAAAATAACCCAGAAGATGAGCTTGGGGGAACGAGGGAAATTCCTTTTAGCAGAGAAATTTACATTGAGAGGGAAGACTTTATGGAAGTAGCTCCCAAAAAATATTTTAGACTAGCTCCTGGTCAAATGGTTCGTTTAAAAAGTGCATATATTATAAAGTGTGAGGAAGTTGTTAAGGATATAAATGGGGATATAACTGAAGTTCATTGTTCATATATTCCAGAAAGTAGAAGTGGTGCTGATACTTCGGGGATTCACGTTAAAGGAACACTTCACTGGGTGAGTGCTAAACATGCCATACAAACTGAGCTAAGATTATATGACAGATTATTTAAGGTAGAAGATGTTGCTAATGCAATAGGTAATTTCAAGGATCATATTAATCCAAATTCTTTACAGGTAATAGTAAATGCGTATGCAGAACCTGCTTTAGCAAAAGATGCAACAAATCAAGTATTTCAATTTTTGCGAAAAGGATATTTTGTACTGGATAAAGATTCCAGTTCTACAAAACGTATATTTAATAGAACGGTTACTTTAAAAGATAACTGGGCTAAAGAAATAAAAAAAAGTTAACACTTTATTGACTTTTTATTGGCATTAGTATGCATGGAATAATTTAAATTTATATAAATATCCTTTATGAAAAACGTTACTATATTTTTTATTATATCCATCTTAAATACACAATATATACACGCTCAGTTTGGTAAACAAAATCAACAACTAATTGGAGGTTCATTTAATTTGAATACTAGTGCCAACAAAACTGCACCTAATTTTACTAGTCAACAAAAAAATGGAGTTTTGGGTATTGGAATTTCATATGGCAAGTTTATTAAAAAAAATACCTTATCTATTTTTACCATCAATTTAATGAACAGTGTACAAAAAAATATGAATACTACTACAGAAGTTCGAACAATATCAAATATACTTAGCGCTGGGTACAAAAAAGTATACTTTAAAGAGATAGCCAAAAATTGGTTCGCGGGAATTGGCGTGGGGGGAAATATCCTTTTTCAAACGATGGCACAAAAAAATATACCAAATCCTATTCAATCTAAAAATTATGATGCTACGATGGGTCTTACACCAATACTAAGTTATCAAATTTCAAACAGATTTATTGTAAATATTCAACCTAGTACCAGTTTTCTTAACGTTAACTATCAGTATGGAACGGTTAGTGACAATACCGGAATTTTAACAAAATCGAATTCACTATCATTAGATGCTGGTTTTTTTAATTCCCCTTTAAATAATTTAAGTATTGGTTTCTATTATTTATTGAAGAATAAAATTAATTAATAGTGCTTTAATGGATTTCTTTTAGCTGCGAATACATAATTTTTCATGTTTTTCCAAAAAGCTAAAATCATATAAATAATGATGGGAGAACCTACTGTTAAAAAGGAGATATAAATAAACCACATCCTAATTTTAGTGGTAGCTATTCCAAAATGATCTCCAATGGATGAGCAAACACCAAAAGCATGTAATTCCAGAAATTCACGGATCTTGTTCATATTGGTTTTTTATTCTGGGGGTATCTTCCTTAAAAGTAAAGGTATACACATTTTGACTATAAATGTTCAAAACACTTGTCTCCAACAGCTCCTTTTTTTGTAAATTCGCGCATAAAATTGCAACGATATGGCTTTTGACATTGAAATGATTAAAAAAGTGTATGCAGAAATGCCTGCAAAAGTAGATGCTGCTAGAAAAGTATTGGGACGTCCACTTACTTTATCAGAAAAAATTTTATTTGCCCATTTACATACTGATCAACCATTAGTGGGTTTTGAAAGAGGTAATTCCTATGTTGACTTTGCCCCAGACAGAGTTGCCATGCAGGATGCAACAGCCCAAATGGCCCTTTTACAATTTATGCAAGCTGGCAAACCCAAAGTGGCTGTTCCATCAACAGTGCATTGTGATCATTTGATTACAGCAAAAGTAGAAGCTAAAAAAGACCTTGCGATTGCTAATGCAGAGAGCAAGGAAGTGTATGATTTTTTAGCTTCCGTTTCTAATAAATACGGTATTGGATTTTGGAAACCAGGTGCGGGTATTATTCACCAAGTGGTATTAGAAAACTATGCATTTCCTGGCGGAATGATGATTGGTACTGATTCTCATACGGTAAATGCAGGCGGATTGGGAATGATTGCAATTGGTGTAGGTGGAGCCGATGCCTGTGATGTAATGGCAGGATTGCCATGGGAATTGAAATGGCCTAAATTAATAGGTATTAAATTAACAGGAAAATTAAGTGGTTGGACTGCACCTAAAGACGTCATCTTAAAAGTTGCGGGTATACTTACTGTTAAAGGGGGTACTGGTGCCATTGTTGAATATTTTGGGGAAGGTGCGCATAATATGAGCTGCACTGGCAAAGGAACCATTTGCAATATGGGTGCCGAAGTAGGTGCAACTACATCAACTTTTGGTTATGACGATAGTATGTCTCGATACTTAAAAGCTACTGGCAGAGAAGAAATAGCCATAATGGCTGATAAAATAAAATCATACTTAAATGCAGATGCGGAAGTATATGAAAATCCTGAAAAATATTTTGATGAAGTAATAGAAATTAATTTATCAACATTAGAACCTCATTTAAATGGACCATTTAGCCCCGATTTGGCTACCCCTATTTCTAAAATGAAAGAAGTAGCTGCTGCAAATGGATGGCCAACCAAAGTAGAGGTTGGTTTAATAGGAAGTTGTACCAATTCATCTTATGAAGACATTAGCAGGGCTGTAAGCTTGGCTAAACAAGTTGCAGAAAAAGGGTTGAAAACAAAAGCTAAATATACTATTACACCTGGTAGTGAGCAGGTTCGTTATACCATTGAAAGAGATGGCTTTTTAGCAGCTTTTGAAAAAATTGGAGCAACAGTATTCGCCAATGCTTGTGGACCATGTATTGGTATGTGGGAAAGAGTAGGGGCAGAGAAACAAGAGCGAAATACTATTGTACATAGTTTCAACAGAAATTTTGCAAAAAGAGCAGATGGCAATCCGAATACTATGGCATTTGTGGCAAGCCCCGAATTAGTAACTGCTTTAGCCATTGCTGGAGATTTAACATTTAATCCTATCACCGATTTTTTAACCAATGAAAAAGGAGAAAAAGTAAAATTGGATGAGCCTACTGGTATGGAATTACCAGCACGTGGTTTTGCTGTAGAAGATGCAGGATACCAAGCTCCTGCAATTGATGGCTCCGTTGTAAATGTGAAAGTGAACCCAACAAGTAAACGTTTGCAATTATTAGATCCATTTGCTGCATGGGAAGGAACAGACTTAAAGGGATTGAAATTATTAATTAAAGCAAAAGGCAAGTGTACAACAGATCATATTTCTATGGCTGGACCCTGGTTAAAATTCCGTGGTCATTTAGATAATATCTCGAATAATATGTTAATTGGTGCAGTGAATTTTTTTAACGAAAAAACAGATACTGTAAAAAATCAGTTAACTGGTGAATATGGTTCAGTGCCTGCAACACAACGTGCTTATAAAGCTGCCGGAATTGGTTCTATTGTAGTAGGTGATGAAAACTATGGTGAAGGAAGTTCTCGAGAACATGCAGCTATGGAGCCTCGTCATTTAGGTGTAAGAGCAGTATTAGTGAAATCATTTGCACGCATTCACGAAACCAATTTAAAAAAACAGGGGATGCTTGCACTAACGTTTAGCGATAAGAATGATTATGATAAAATTCAAGAAGATGATACCATCCATATAGAAGGACTTAGTTCATTTGCTCCTGGCAAGCCCCTTACCATGGTTTTGCAACATAAGGATGGCAATTCAGATTCGATCAGTGTAAACCATACTTACAATGAACAACAGGTAGAATGGTTTAAAGCAGGTGGTGCATTGAACATTATTCGTAAGCAAATAGTTGCTTAATTATTTTTATATAGCACAACTAATCCTATGGCGCTAAGCAGATTTTGGCTAGTCATTATATTGGTATCTATTACCTATATTTTTGTACTGCTGTTTAGCGGTAAGTACTATTCTGTTGAGTATGCTGTAAATGGAAAGAAAGATGATCCAATTCTTAAAAAAGAATTCTATTTAAAGGATCTTCCTAAAGTTATTCAAGATACCCTAGCTAAAAGTTCTAACAGCCGCTATTCGGTTGGTAAAGACAGTTTGTATATTAGAGAAAACAATATTGTAAAATTTTGTGTAGGGAAGCAAGCAACAGATGGTATTTTGCCCACCTGTAAAAATACCATCTTTGATTTGCTGCTTCCTTTAATTGCTTATTTATCCTTTTTCTGTGGGATACTGCAGTTGTTGATAGACAGTGGTGCTTCCGAAAGAATAGCAAAATTATTGAGCCCTATTTTTGTAAAAATATTTCCTGAAATACCTGCAAACCATCCATCCATTTCCTATATGATGTTGAATTTTGCTGCTAATTTTTTAGGCTTAGATAGTGCAGCAACTCCTTTTGGATTAAAAGCAATGGAAAGCTTGCAAGAATTAAATACCGAAAAAGAAAAGGCAAGTAATAGCCAAATCATGTTCATGTGTTTACATGCTGCAGGACTTACCTTAATTCCAACATCTATTATTGGCTATAGGGCAGCACAGCATGCATCAAATCCTGCTGATGTAATGATACCATGCATTATAACTTCATTTGTAGGAACCATTGCGGCATTAATAATTGTAGGAATAAAGCAAAAAATAAATTTGCTGAATGCTACCTTAATCAGTGCTGTTGGAATTGTGGTAGGAATAATTGCAGGTCTATTAATTTATATTACTCAATTAGACTTAATTAATAAAGGTCATTTTACAGGTAACTTATCGAATGTACTTTTATTAGGGATTATCTTTATTATTCTTGCCTATAGTTTTATAAGAGAAAAAAGATTTAGTGATCAAGGTAAAAATGTATTCAACTCTTTTGTTGAAGGAGCTTATGATGGGTTAAAAACTGGTCGTACCATTTTTCCTTATATCCTGGGAATGTTGGTAGCCATTTCTTTGTTTAGAAATAGTGGTGTATTTGAAATATTGTCTGGATTATTGGGAAAGGGATTTTTGGCAATGGGCGTAAACAAAGAAATAGTAGATGCGTTACCTATTGCCATTTTAAGACCTTTTAATGCAGCAGGAAGTCGAGGATTTTTAATAGATGCCATGAGCACGTATGGAGCAGATTCATTCACAGGCAGATTAGCTTGTGTATTTCAATGTGCTGCTGAAACTACTTTTTATGTGATCGCTGTTTATTTTGGGAGCATTAAAATAAAAAATACAAGATATACTTTAGGAGCCATGCTACTTGTAGATTTAGTTTGTGTATTTGCAGCCATTTTTTTGTGTCTGTTATTTTTTTAAATACATATTGATACATTTTGTACAAATCCTTATTTAGCATATACCTAATTATTTTTAGCTGCTATTTATTATTTACAAGAGTCCCTGATTATTTTGATGGTGAAAAATATCCTGCTACAATTACTTTTTTAAAAGATAGTACAACCAATATTTTACTACCACAGGCCAAGTATAGTATTGGTATAAACAAATATATTGTTGCTGCTGATTACCCTTTGGTGAAGTATACCAATGGAGAACAAGTAGAGGTAATTGTTGAACATGAACACCCTGAAAAAGCTGCTGTATATCGTTTCTGGGGCTATTGGATTAGTTGGGAAGAATTATTGGCTTCGGTTGTTGCAGCTGTTTTATTATTTCAGGTTGCATTATCCATAACCAATAATCCTACACCAGAGGCTTTATTAGAACAATTAAGCTATACAGAAGAGAAAAAAACAAAGTACGATTAGCCAAGAAAATTACCCTGCATCATTGTTTGTTTTATTAAATTTACTCTATGAAAAATAGCATCCTTTTATTGATCTTTTTGGTAGTATTGATTGCCTGTAATCACAATCCATACAAAGAAACCAATCGGTTTTATAAGAATCAAGTAAAAGTATTTGCCAATAACTTTAAAAAAATACCTCAAGAACCCATTCTTTCGGATACAGTAAAAAATCCCCCTTATTGGGTTGGCACCACTAATTTTGGAATGCGCAAACCATTTTATGTAATTATACATCATACAGCTCAGCATTCTACAGATCAAACATTAAAAACATTTACTTTACCAAGAACTGCGGTAAGTTCACATTATGTAATAGGGAAAGATGGAGTGGTTTACCAAATGTTGAATAACTATTTAAGGGGTCAGCATGCAGGCGTAAGTAGATGGGGTAACCAATTGGATATGAACTCTGCTTCTGTAGGAATTGAACTAGACAATACAGGTTTTGAATATTTTGATAGTTTACAGATTAATAGTTTATTGGTTGTTTTAAATCAACTGAAAAAAACATATAACATTCCTACAGCCAATTTTATAGGACATGGTGATATTGCACCAACCAGAAAAAATGATCCAAACTGGCGCTTTCCTTGGAAATTATTAGCAGAAAAAGGGTTTGGTTTATGGTATGATGAAGTAAGGGATACAGTACCTGCCAATTTCAATCCTATCATGGGCTTGAGAATTGTTGGATATGATGTTAAAGATACCAGTGCCGCAATAGTTGCATTTAAGCGTCATTTTATACAAGATACAACCCGTGGTATGACACCGTTGGCAACTGAAATAATCTATAATCTTCACAAGAAATATTTCTAACCTAACAACTGTTAGCTTATTTTTGCCTCACAAAATAATACAATATGAATTTCCAGTTAACTGAAGAGCATTTGATGATACAGAAAGCCGCAAGAGATTTTGCTAAAACAGAATGTTTGCCAGGTGTGATAGAGCGGGATGAACAACAGCGTTATCCTCGTGAGCAGGTAACCAAATTGGCCGAACTGGGATTTATGGGTATGATGGTAGACCCAAAATATGGTGGAGCAGGAATGGATACCATGAGCTATGTATTAGCCATGGAAGAAATTAGTAAAGTAGATGCCAGCACCAGTGTTAGCATGAGTGTTAACAATAGTTTAGTATGCTGGGGATTAGAAACTTTTGGATCAGAAGCACAAAAACAACAATACTTAACTCCGTTAGCTCAAGGTAAAAAAGATGGGGAATTGTATATTGGTGCATTTTTACTAAGTGAACCAGAAGCCGGAAGTGATGCTACTAGCCAGCAAACTGTAGCAGAAGACAAAGGAGATCATTATGTAATTAATGGTACCAAAAATTGGATTACAAACGGCTCTTCTGCATCTGTATATTTAGTGATTGCACAAACAGACCCAACCAAAGGAAGTAGAGGCATTAATGCATTTATTGTAGATAAAAATACGCCTGGAGTTACCGTGGCCGCAAAAGAAAATAAGTTGGGGATAAGAGGAAGTGATACCCATACCATCTTATTAACCGATGTTAAAGTTCCTAAAGAAAATAGAATAGGGGAGGAAGGTTTTGGGTTTAAGTTTGCGATGAAAACATTGGCAGGAGGCAGAATTGGCATTGCTTCACAAGCATTGGGTATTGCTAGTGGTGCTTATGAATTAGCACTTGCTTATAGTAAACAAAGAAAAGCTTTTGGGAAAGAAATCATGCACCATCAAGCCATTCAATTTAAACTAGCCGATATGGCTACTAAAATAGAATCTGCTCGTTTATTGTGTTTAAAAGCAGCTTGGGAAAAAGACAATGGAATAGATTATACGTTTAGCTCTTCTATGGCCAAAGTATTTGCTAGCGAAACAGCCATGTGGGTTACTACTGAAGCCGTTCAAATTCATGGTGGATATGGTTTTGTGAAAGAATACCATGTAGAACGTTTAATGCGTGATGCAAAAATTACTCAGATTTATGAAGGTACCAGCGAAGTGCAACGTATTGTGATAAGCAGAAGTATTTTAAAATAATGAGATTGATTATCAGGAGCTTGCTCTTTTCATTTTTATTATGTTGCATGTTTCAGAGCAAAGCTTCTGATACTGCTATAGTTTCTCAATTACTTCATAGAATTGATCGATGGCAAGTAAAATCATACAACCCAGCATTTTCGAAGGGATTATTTCCTTGTTATAGAGTATATGCTTTAAATAAAGAGCGTGAAATAGCCGACAATAATATTATTTTTACAGGCTATATAATTTATACACTTAAGTCGTTAATGCCAAAACTTACGACTTACCAACAAGGAATTGCTAAACAAATTATTCAAAACAGTTCACAGGTATTTGCAAAGTATAAAAACAAAAATGGTAGAAATACATATAATTTTTGGCCAACAGATACAATAGCATTTTTTCCCAATTCGGGTTTGTTATCGAAATTTTCCAAAAGCCATTCACTTGCAGATGACCTAGACGGTACTTCTATTTTATTAATGGCTCAATCTGTTG
Source organism: Sediminibacterium sp. (assembly GCA_036170555.1). Classification (GTDB taxonomy): domain Bacteria; phylum Bacteroidota; class Bacteroidia; order Chitinophagales; family Chitinophagaceae; genus Sediminibacterium. The sequence continues at coordinate 10,234 of JAVHPL010000148.1, forward strand.
ATACAACAATTGCAGAAGAAGTTCATTTATTAATGCAGGAGTTCGTAAATGATAAAAAAATGGCTAATAATTTTTTTAAAAATTATGCCAATATATTAACTTATTCTACATGGTTTGGCAAAAAGATGCCCGTTGAAATAGATATTTCTGTTCTATGTAATGTTTTACTATATGTTCAATCTTATCAACTAGCTTGGACTAAAACAGACAGTTCAACTTTACAGTTAATTATCAAAATCATTAAAGACAAAAAGCATATTACCGATGCTCCGTTGATGTCTCATTATTATCCCACATCTGCTTTAATTTTATACCATGTTTCTAGATTAATGGCCCAAAAGGAAATTCCAGAGCTGAACCAACTTAAGCCCCAAATGATTGAAGAAGCTAAAAACCTTTACTTGCAATCAACAACGTTTATGGAAACGGCAATTTTATCAACTACACTTTTAAGGTGGAATTCGTCACTCCCACAAAAAGCACCAATTATTTCAAATGCAAATAGTAATTTAATTGAAGATGATAAAACGTTTTCATTTTTTATAGCCAATTTAGCTTACTTACAAACTAAATCGCCGGATGAAGTAAAAAAAATTGCAGGGAAGTGGGGCGTAGGAAAATTTTATTTTTATTGTCCTGCATATAATAATATGCTAGTAATAGAAAATTTAATATGGCAAAATTTAACTCAATCAAATAAAGAAAATATTTCCAATAATTTGAATTAATAAAATGCGATCAAAGTGTATTATATCATTAATTTTTTTTTGCTATTTGAATGATATTAAAGCATCCGATACTCTTCAAATTACACACTTACTTCAACGGATAACACAATTTCAAGTTAAGGAAAATGGCGTTTTCCCAAAGGGATTATTCCCTTCATATAGAACATACTCGCTTAATAGAGACCGTCAAAAAGCTGATATAAATATTTTTTTTACAGGGTTGATTGTATTTACTTTAGAAAATTTAAAAGATAAATTAACTCCATATCAACAAAAATTAATAAATGACATTTCTACAAATGCAAAATCTATTTCAGTAAAATTCAAAAACCAAAAAGGTAGAGAAACATATAATTTTTGGCCAACGGATACACCCAAAATTTTTCCTAATGCAGGTTGGTTAAATATTTTAGATAAATCACAATCAATTCCAGATGATATGGATGATACGGTGATTATGCTATTGGCATTAAAAAAGGACTCTATAACTGCAGCAAGTGTACACCAATTTATGCAAGGATATACGAACAGTAAAACAAAAAAAATTAATAATACCCTTGAGTCTATCAAAGATTTACCTGCCTATTCTGTTTGGTTTGGTAAAAAAATGCCAATAGATTTTGATATATCTGTTTTAAGCAATGTATTGTACTTTGTACAAAAGTATAACTTACCATTTACAAATGCAGACTCTGCAAGTATTCAACTAATGGTTGAAGTTTTAAAAGAAAAAAAACACTTATCTAACGCTAACTTTATTTCACCACATTATAGTAAACCTCAAATTATATTGTATCATTTATCTAGATTGATGGCTTTAAAACCCATACCCGAATTGGATGCATATAAAGTAGATTTAATTAATCAAGCTACTCGGCTACTACAAATTGAAAAAGAGTTTATGAATCAAGTTATATTATCTTCTGCTTTGATAAATTGGGGAATTAAGCCTAATATAATTACAGTTAATCAAACCAAGAGCTTACAGGATCTAATAGAAGATGAATCTTTTTCATTCTTTATTGCTAATGTGGGTTTTATGTTACCCAAACAATTAAAAAAAATTATTTCAGCTAGTTCTGTAGTTAAATTTGAGTATTATTGCCCTGCATATAATAATGTGTTATTATTAGAAAACCTAGTTCTACATGCCAATTACGCGAAGGGTACTAATTAAATAGTTTTAAAAAATGCCTGTAAACACAATAAAGTTTCAAGAGATAGAAGAAGAACTATCTATAAGTAATACGGTATTGGTTGCAGTAAGCAAAACCAAGCCAGTTGAAGATATTCAAGCATTATATGAATTAGGGCAAAGGGACTTTGGCGAGAATTATGTTCAGGAATTAGTAGACAAAGAAACGTTGTTACCCAAAGATATTCGATGGCATTTTATAGGTCATTTACAAAGCAATAAAGTAAAATACATTGCTCCCTTTGTATACTTGATACATGGAGTAGATAGTTTAAAATTATTACAGGAAATCAATAAACAAGCACTAAAAAATAATCGCACCATTGATTGTTTATTGCAAATGCATATTGCGGAAGAAGAAACCAAGTTTGGATTAGATCAATCAGAAATTGAAGCAATTCAATTAGTATTACCTCAATTGAATAATATTCAAATACTTGGTTTTATGGGAATGGCTTCGTTTAGCGAGGATATGGATAAAGTAAAAAGAGAATTTTTACATTTAAAAACTCATTTTGACTTATTCAAAATATGGGCCGAACAAAATCCAATGAATGCAACCAATCAAGGAATTTCAATTCTTTCTATGGGTATGAGTGGCGATTATCAATTAGCGATTGACTGCGGTAGTAATATGGTAAGAATTGGCAGTTTATTATTTGGAGCAAGAAATTATACTTCATAAAAAAAGCGGATCAACTGATCCGCCCTTTATTTCCAACTTATTTTAAGGTTTCATCTAACCATTTATAGAATTCCCTTTGCCATACCAACGCATTTTGAGCTGATATAACCCAGTGATTTTCTTCAGGCAAGTATAATAATTTACTCTTGATTCCTTTTAACTGAGCTGCTTGAAAAGCTTGCAAGCCCTGCTCAATAGGCACTCGATAGTCCTTTCCACCTTGCACAATCAAAATAGGGGTATTCCATTTATCAACTAAATTACTTGGATTAAACACACCATAAGTTTTTTGCGCAGCAGTATTTTTCTTATCCCAATAGGGGCCACCATAATCGAAATTTACAAACCATAATTCTTCGGTAGTACCATACATGCTTTTGGTATCAAAAATGCCATCATGTGCAATAAAGGTTTTAAATCGATTGTTGTGAATGCCTGCTAAATAAAATGCAGAATAACCACCATAGCTAGCACCCACACAACCCAATCTACTTTTATCTACATAGGGTTCTTTACTAACTGCATCAATAGCAGATAAGTAGTCGTTCATCACCTGGCCGCCATGATCCTTACTAATTTGTTCATTCCATTTAGTGCCATGCCCTGGCATTCCTCTTCTATTAGGTGCTACAACTATATATCCCTGTGATGCCATCAATTGAAAATTCCAACGAAAAGAATAAAACTGCGTGAGCGCACTTTGTGGGCCACCTTGACAATAGAGTAGGGTAGGATATTTCTTTGCAGGATCAAAACCCGGAGGATAAATTACCCAAACCAACATTTTTTGTTGATCTGTAGTTGTGATGAATCTTCTTTCGGTTTTGCACATTGGCAAACTGCTATAAAAGGCATCGTTTACATGCGTTAATTGTTTTAAACTTCCTGCAGCATTCAGATCTACCGTATACAATTCTGTTGCATGGTTCATATCTGTTCGCGTAACTACAAGGGTATTATTTACTTGACCTACAATTCCTGTAATATCAAAGTCTCCTTTTGTTATCTGTTCAATACGCGGAAGCATTTTAGTAAGCCCTGGATTGTTTACTTTAAACAATTGAAGCGTACCATTAATTGGAGCCAAAAAGTAAATCGTTTTTCCATCTTCACTCCATTTAAATCCTTCCACATGAATATCATCTCTGCTAGCTGTGAGATTCATTTTTTGAATACCATTCACATTAACCACAATATCTTGCTTATCCGCTTCATAGCCATCTCTTTTCATTTGTAAATAAGCAAGGGTTCCATTGTTAGCATATTGTGGAGCAAGATCATATCCTTTGTTACTTTCAGTAAGGTTTTTAGTAATGCCAGTTTCCAAATTATACTCATATAAATCAGTATTTGTACTAGTAGCATAAGCAGTTCCGTAACTTTTTTTTGCTACATACACTACTTTTTTACTATCAGGGCTCCAAATAAAATCTTCATCACCTCCATAGGGTTTTTGAGGGCAATCGTATGCTTCATTGGCCATGATATCTTTTGCTTCTCCTGGCTTTCCATTTACGATGGGCGCAATAAATACATGACTAAATTTTCCATCCTCCCAAGTATCCCAATGTCTATAATTTAATGAAGTATATATATACACATCCGATT
>JAVHPL010000148.1:14459-34862 GCA_036170555.1 Sediminibacterium sp.
TCGGCACCAGTGATATTCTTGATTTTAACTTCATCGCTGCTGATAATATATTTTCCATTGGGTGAAATTCGATCATTGGAAAGGAGTGAACCTGTTTCGGTAATTTCAACAGCATCTCCACCAGTTAAAGCAAGTTTATATTTTTTACGAATAGTTTTATTGCTTTGAATATCTGGAATACCAACACTATAAATTATGGCAGATTTATCATTGCTTAAGCCCAAAGCAGAAACACGACCTATCTGCCACAGTTTTTCTGGAGTTAAATTATTCTGTGCGTTGATACTAATTGCACCTAAACCCAAAACAAATAAAATCAATATCATTTTCATAAAATAAACTTATTTAGTTTTAGTGAAATCCAAAACCAATTGTGTAAATGCCCGCATCCCTACATCTAACTTACTATCGTCTAGCATGAATTCAGGTGCATGATGGCTAGTAGATTGTGCCAAAGTAATCAAAGGACTTCTTGCTCCTACATTAAAAAAGAAAGCAGGGGCTTTTAAACCATAAAAGGAAAAATCTTCTGCACCTGTTTGCCAGTTAATTAGTTGAACGTTCTCCGCGCCACCAGCAGCTTTTTGTAAAGAAGCTATAGATTTTGCTACTAGTTTAGGGTCATTGTAAGTAACAATAGTTTTGGTGTCTATCATTACTTCAACAGTTGCGTTGTTGGCTTCAGCAATTTTAGTGGCAATTTGTTTTATGCGTGCATGAACCTCTTTTTGCATTTCATTATCAAGTGTTCTGATTGTTCCTTCCATCATAGCTTCTTCTGGAATGATATTAGCTCTTACCCCTGCATTTATTTTGCCAACAGTAATAATTATTGGAGCTTTAGTAATATCTATTTGACGGCTTACAATAGTTTGTAAAGCCTGAATAATTTCGGCACTAACTACAATAGGATCAACAGATCTCCATGGACTAGCCCCATGGCTTTGTTTCCCTTTCACTTTTATGGTAAACCAATCTGATGATGCCATAAAAGATTCGGGTTTATAGTAAATTTTTCCCAAGTCACCTGATGAAGAAATATGAATACCATACACTGCATCTACTTTAGGGTTATCTAAAGCACCTTCTTTTATCATGAGTGGAGCGCCACCTTCTTCATTTCCGGGAGGGCCTTCTTCTGCTGGTTGAAATAAAAACACCACTGTACCGGCAATGTCATTTTTAATTTTACTAAGCACTTCAGCAGCACCCAGTAACATGGCTATATGGGTATCATGACCACACGCATGCATAACGGGAACTTTAGCTCCATTATACTCGGAAGTAGCTTTAGACCTAAATTCCAATTCATTCCGCTCTTCAACGGGTAACCCATCAATATCTGCACGAAGCGCAATTACGGGTCCGGGTTTACCGCCTTTTAATACTCCTACTATTCCAGTTTTCGCAACAATTCTTGTTGTTATACCCCAACTTTTTAGGTTGGCTTCAATGGCTTTACTCGTGTTGAATTCACGATTACCCAATTCGGGGTTTTGATGAAAATATCTTCTCCAACTGATTATTTTAGGCGTTTCCTCTTTAAAAAGTTGTTCCAATTTTACTGGAGTAGGCTGGGAGAAACCTGTTACAATAAGTAAAAGCAATAAGCCAATTAAAGTTGTTTTTTTCATGTAAATCAAATTATTTATAGTGGTTGTAAGATACTGAATAAGTAGATTCATGTTGATGATCTAATCAATATTATAAAACATATAATTACTTTATATGTGAATTTTGTAACAATTACACTAATTTGTATAAGATATAGTTTTAAAGCAATGCGATCTTTATTAAACAAAATCATTTGCAACGAATCACTAACAACTCAATATTTATGAAAAAAATCATCACCAGTTTACTTACAGCTGCATTTCTTTGCACTGTAACATTATCAGCTTATGCATCTGTAATAGTTCCTAGTACTGGAACCAATCAGCCTGTTGTTGAAACAGCACCTTCTATAAATGATGCAGTAGTTCAAGATGCTATGCTACAATTCAAAAGTTTATCAAGAGTAGAAAAGAAAAGTAAAATTGCAGAGGTAAAGAAATTGGCTAAAGAATATAAAGCACAAAAAGCTACTGCAAGTGAACCAAGCACCAATACTATTTTGTTGGTTATCTTGGCAATTTTATTACCACCTTTGGCCGTTTTCTTACACGAAAATGCATTGAATGGTAAATTTTGGTTGAGCTTATTACTTACTTTATTATTTTGGTTACCTGGTGTAATTTATGCACTGTATGTTGTGTTAACTTAACGGTGTTCTCCAAAAACATTACGTAAACAATCGGAAATTTCACCTAGTGTACAATTATTTTCAACAGCGGTAATGACTAAGGGCATCAAATTATGGGTGCCCTTAGCAGCTTCTGTAATTGCTTTTAAACAAGCTGTAGATTTATCTTTATTTCTTCTTGTTTTTAATTGATTAAGTTTCTCAATTTGAATTGTTCTAATATGATCATCTATTTTAAAACCAGGGATTGGTGATTCTTTATCAATTACAAATTGATTTACGCCTACTATGATATTTTCTCCACTTTCTATTGCACGTTGATAAGCAAAAGCACTTTTGGCAATTTCATCTTGCATAAATCCAGCTTCAATTGCAGCAACACTGCCACCCATTGCATCTATTTTATTTACTAAATCCCATGCTTTTAGTTCTACTTCATTAGTAAGCGACTCAACAAAATAACTACCTGCCAATGGATCTACTGTATCAGGAACTCCACTTTCAAATGCAATGATTTGCTGTGTTCTTAAAGCAATTCTAGCAGCTTCTTCTGTTGGAAGGCTTAGCGCTTCATCGTATCCATTAGTATGCAAGCTTTGTGTACCGCCTAATACCGCCGATAAAGATTGAATAGTAACTCTGCAAATATTGTTTAGTGGTTGTTGAGCAGTAAGGGTAGCCCCACCTGTTTGCGTATGAAAACGAAGCATCAAGGCTTTTTCGTCTGTAGCACCTAGCTCTTTCATTATTTGAGCCCACATTTTTCTTGCAGCTCTAAACTTGGCTACTTCTTCAAATAAATTATTGTGTGCATTAAAAAAGAAAGAGAGTCTTTTTCCAAAAACATTAATATCTAATCCTTTGGCTAGTGCTGCTTTAACATATGCCTTCCCATTGCTTAAGGTAAAAGCAATTTCTTGAACAGCAGTACTACCAGCTTCTCTGATATGATAACCAGAAATTGAAATCGTATTCCATTTAGGTAAATTGATACTGCACCATTCAAAGATATCCGTAATAATACGCATAGATGGCTTTGGAGGATAGATATAAGTTCCTCTTGCTGCATACTCTTTTAAAATATCATTTTGAATAGTTCCTGTAATTTTATTTAAATCAGCTCCCTGCTTTTTGGCCAATGCCACATAAAATGCTAACAAGATGAATCCAGTAGCATTAATGGTCATAGACGTACTTACCTTTTCTAATTCGATTCCTTTAAAAAGCATTTCCATATCGTCTAAACTGTCTATTGCAACACCTACTTTACCCACTTCACCATCTGCTAATTCATGATCGCTATCATACCCAATTTGCGTGGGTAAATCAAACGCAACACTTAAACCCTTTACTCCTTGTGATAATAAATAATGGTAACGCTTATTGCTTTCTTCGGCTGTAGAAAAGCCCGCATATTGGCGCATAGTCCAAAGTTTACCTCGGTACATATCTTCCTGAACACCCCTTGTATAAGGAAATTCACCAGGCATACTCAAAATATTTGTAGGAAGATCCTGATTGGTATATACTTTTTTAATTTCTATTCCACTATTGGTACATCTTATTTTTTGGGGCATAATTAAAACCTATTATAGATGAAACTATTTATAAATGTTTTTTTGCTTCGAATGCTAAGGCTTCACTCACCAATTCTTGAAGATTAGCTTTTGGTTCATCCATTAAATAATGTAACAGCCTCTTTTGCAAATCAAACCCACTGGAATGATCATTTATACTGGATCCAATTTGATTAATAATGAGTAAATTTTTTTCTTTTAAATTTTTTACTGCATTCCATGCTTCAGGACTAACATATATTTGCTGAGTAACATTGTGATCAAATTCGTCTTTAATGATTTTGCATAAAACAAGTTGCAATTCACGAGCAGATAACCCATCATTGGGAATTCGGCTAATAACATTTGGAAGGGCAATTCTATCTACCAATAAAATGAGTCTTTCATAAGCTTGCAGTTGCAATGCATTGGTTCCAGCAACTATAGTTTTGGTAGAATTGTTATCTTTTTTGGATTGAAAAAAAAGAACATAAATTAATCCTCCAGCAATGATTATACCCATTAATATGCTTAGTAAAGTGCCATTATCCATGTAAAATTCATTTGTACGAAGTTAAGGAAATAGCGCTTGAGCAAGCATCTGTTCATACCTTATTAAAGATTGATCAGGTTGGAAACTTTTTCTTAAAAAATGAAATTTCCCTTATCGAAACCTATAAATAAAGGAAGAAATCTAAGATAATGTAACTTTATGCTTTAAATAGATCAATATGAATAATGCAATCACCATCCATACGCCCGTTTCACTTACTCAAAGTGCCGTTTCAGAAATAAAAAGATTGATGAATGAACCTGGTTTTGATACTACTCAACAATTAAGAATAGGGGTAAAAGGAGGAGGATGTAGCGGTATGACTTATGTTTTAGGCTTTGATAAGGTTGAAGCAGAAGATGAACAATTTGAAATTGAAGGAATTCCCTGCATAATGAATAAAAGTCATGGATTATATCTATACGGTATGGAAGTAGATTGGCAAGGAGGATTAAATAGTCGCGGCTTTACTTTTAGTAACCCAAATGCAAGCAAAACCTGTGGCTGCGGAACTTCTTTTGCAGTATAATTAAGTATAAATAAGTTTTTTTAATTAAAAATCCCGTTTAGAATAATATTCAAACGGGATTTTTAATTTTCATTTACTTAATTTTTCTTTATCTCAATACAATAATTAAGTAACTATTATTTATTTCTTAGCTTCTATTTTACCTAACGGGCGTTTTTTTGCAAAATCTACCAAGATTGGTGCAGCTACAAATATAGAAGAATAAGTACCTGTAATTACCCCAATTAACATGGCAAATGCAAAACCACGGGTTACTTCACCACCAAATATAAAGAGAATTAAGATGGTTAAGAATACGGTTAAAGAAGTCATGATGGTTCTACTTAAGGTTTGATTAATGGCACGATTAATAATAGAGGCATTATCCGAACCATGCATCAATTGACTATCTTCTCTAATTCTATCATATACAATGATGGTATCATTCATAGAAAAACCAATTACGGTTAAAACGGCCGCAATAAAATGTTGGTCTATTTCTAATGGGAACGGTACTACATTTTTTAAGAAACTGAATACAATAAGGGTTACAAAAACATCGTGCATCAAAGAAAAAATAGTTCCCAATGAATAACGCCAATCTCTAAAGCGAATGAAGATGTAGAGGCAAATAACAAAAATGGCAAATACAGTAGCTTTAGTAGCCCCCGCTTTTAAATCGTCTGAAATAGTTGGCAATACAGTTTGAGAACTTTGTTTGAAAGTTGTTTCAAAAGTATTGAATGAAGTACCTGTTGGCAAATGCTTTTGTAATCCAGTGTACAGCATTTTCTCTACCAAAGAATCAATATTGCTACCTGTTTCTTTAATTTTAAAGGAAGTAGTAATATTTACTTGATTCTTAGTATCAACCGTTTTAATAATGGGAGCTTCCCCAAATGCAGTTTTTAATTCATCCCTTATTTCATCTGGATTAACTGGCTTATCGAATTTTATGGTGTAACTACGGCCACCAGCGAATTCAACTCCTTCATCAAATCCGTTGAAGAATGAGGAGATACCCATAATTAAGATAATACCCGATAATACATACGCATATTTTCTATACTCTATAAATTTATAGGCAGCATGCTTAAATATTCCTCTAGAAATTGAGGTAAAGTATTCGAAGTGTCTATTTTTATTGGTATACCAATCGGTAATTAAACGAGAAACTAGGATACCACAAAATAAGGATAATAAAATTCCAATAATTTGCGTAGTAGCAAAACCCAATACAGGGCCTAATCCAAAATACGCTAAAATGATGGCGGTTAATAAAGTAGTAACGTGTGCATCCAATACCGGAGACAATGATCTTCTATAACCATCATGAACAGCAGTTGCATAGGTTTTACCTTTAGTTAATTCTTCTTTAATACGCTCAAATATAATTACGTTGGTATCTACCGCCATACCAATGGTAAGTACCAAACCAGCAATACCAGGAGCGGTTAAGGTAAAGCCCAACGCACTTAATACGCCAATGGTAAAAAGTAAGTTCAAAATCAAGGCAATATTGGCAACCCAACCACCAGTGTTAAAGTACAATAGCATCAATCCAAATATGACCACAAAGGCAATTCCAAAACTCATGATACCCCCCTTAACAGACTCTTTACCTAATGTTGGCCCAACTTGTTGTTCTTGAACAATTTTAGCAGGAGCAGGAAGTTTACCACTTTCTAAAATTTCAGAGAGATCCTTTGCTTCTTTAATAGAATAATTACCACTAATTTGAGAATTACCTGTAGTGATAGGGTCATTCACATTGGGTGCAGAATAAACAAAATTATCTAATACAATGGCCAATGGTTTACCAACATTACGGGTAGTCATTTTTGCCCAAATAGTAGAACCCATTTTATCCATATTCATTTTAATGGCAACACGACCTCTTTCATCGTAATCTTGAGAAGCACCAGAAATATGATCTCCTTCTAATTCGGCTTGACCGTTATCTAAGGTTTTGATGGCATATAAAGTAAGTACATTGGTAAATTTGGGATCATCTAATTCTGCCTTACCATACATGAATACAAGGTTAGAAGGGAACTTGGTTTTAACAGATTCCATTTTAAGGTAATCATTTAATGTACCTGTATCTTTCGATTGAATATAGCCAAGAGCTGCAGGAAATACTGTTTTTCCATTTTCTGCTTGATAAGGTTGGTTTACCTGTAACAAACGAAGAATTGGATTGGTATTAGAATTAATCTTTGAAGTATCTGTTTTTGTATTAGCCGATTTATTTGAATCAGTTATTAAAGATGAAACTGTAGCCGTTTTTGCAGTATCTGTTTTAGCAACAGTTGAAACAGTAGCTTGTTTTACCGTATCGGAATCCAGTTTTTTTACAGCAGATGAAGATCCATTTAAAAAATCTTCAACCGTTTTATCTGCAGCAACTAAGCCACTTTGAACATCTTTATTTTCTAAAGTATATACTTCAAAGAATTGAAGATTAGCAGTAGATTGTAAATAAGAACGAACTCTTTCTTTATCTGTAACGCCTGCCAATTCAATACTGATAATTCCTTTTGCAGGATCTGGATTAATATTAGGAGAAGCAACTCCAAAACGGTCTATCCTTGTTCTTAAAATACGATAAGTATTATTGAATGCAGCAATACCTTGATTGCGCAAATATTCTTCAACTTTGCTATTGCTATCATCTATTTTTATTGCATTGCTACTTCTATTTGCAAAGAAAGGAGCAAGCTTGGCATCGGGATTTAATTTCTTGAATTCTTCTAAAAACAAAGTAATCAAATCTGCACCACTATTAGCTTTGCGCGCAACAGCATTTTCAATGGCCTTATTAAATGATGGGTCTTTTGTAAAATTAGCCAGTGACTTAATTAAGCCATCTAAACCAACTTCCATAGTAACGGCCATACCACCTTGCAAATCTAACCCCAACATTAATTCTTTTTCTTTTGCACTGCGATAGGTTGTTAACCCAAAAGCTAGCTTAACATCTTTTGTACTATCTAATAAACGTTGTAAACGATCTTTTTTAACCTCTGCCAAGGTATCGGCATAGGCAGCTTGAAGTTCCTTATTACCAGGGTATTTAACCTCAGCAGTAGGATAGGATGCTTTCAGCCATAAATTGGCCTTCTGATCCATTTCAGATTCATGATTGCGAACAAACCAGGTAAAAGATAACTGGTATAAACAAATTAATGTAAGTGCTATTGCAAAAAAACGCACTAAACCTTTCAGTTGCATATTAGTAACGGTTTACGAATTGTTAATCCCTATTTTTCAGGATGGCAAAGATAGGGGAATGGCGTATAAATCGGCAAGCTGTTTACGCACCAGTAATTAAGATATTATATAAAAGAATTATATTATTGTACAGCAACTAAGATGATTTCAAAAAAAAGTGGGGAATTTGGAGGAATTGATTGAGATCCAACACAACTATATGCTAAAGAGGATGGAATAATTAATTTTATTTTGCCACCAGCTCGTATTAATGGAATACCTATTTTCCATCCATCTATTAATGAAGATAAGGAATTGGTGTAAGGATTAGCCGTGGATTGAATAGTAACTCCTGCCATAGATTTTAAGGTATAGAGTACCGAAACTGTTGAGGTTAGTGTAGGTGTAGTTCCTGTTCCTGCACTAACAATTTCATATAATATACCACTAGGGTGTGTTGTGTAATTAATACTATTCGCAGTGCAATAAGCTACCATCACTGAATTCTCCGATGCCACTGTTGCTGGGGTACATCCAGAATCTGCTGTTTTTCCACACGATAAGGAGAATAATACCATTCCAATAAACGCGATCACTGTTTTTTTCATTCCTTTTATTTTTTATAAGACGCAGGCAAGTAATTTAAGGCTGCATCAGATTTTGTTTTTTATTTTTTTTAGCTACTAATTCTAAATATCGCTGTTCCTGTTGTTCCCAATTAAATCGTTGATAAATGAATGCAACAAATATGGCAATGCCAAGTATAGCCATAAATAATATGGTAGAACTCATTTTACTATTGGCTACCATAGAAGCTCTAGGGTACCAACCAGCATAAATGGTGATTAAAACAAGCACTCCAATTGCAATTCCAGATGATAATCCAAACAAAAAAGCCCTTTTGCTACTCCTTTCTTTTTTACTGTTTTTAGGCCAGTACTCAAAAAATTCTGTATCGTTCATCACCATTTGGCAAAATTAGCCCAAGTTTTATGAATAAAATCGCATTATTTTACGTTCTAACTTATAAATAACAACCAATTCGTATGCAACTGATTAAGAAAGATGGGATATTTATTTTTTGGGTAATTCTATTTGCACATTGCGCATTTATTTATATTGGCAAAACAGAATACATTCATATTACTAAGCTACTCCTGATACCTATTCTATTTTTATATTTAGTTCAGAATGCCAAAAGAGGTTCTTATCTCAATAGCAAATTGATTATTTATGTAGGATTAATTTTTTCATTTTTAGGAGATCTATTATTAATTTATTCTGGCGCTGGATTTTTTATGGCAGGTATGGTTTCATTTATGATTACGCATATTTGTTATACCACTTTTTTTTTAAAGGCGGGTAATATTAAATTTAAAAAAGCAACAGAGTTTTTTATAGCTGCTATTTTGTTAACCTTATTATCTATAAAATTATTGCAATTTTTAAAACCCTATTTAGGCGAGATGTTGATTCCTGTAAAAATTTACATGGCTGCCATTAGTATTATGTGTGCATCTGCAGCTAATTTATTGGGGAATAAACTAATGAAAGTAATTGCAACTACCTGTTTTGTTCCTGGTGCTGCATTATTTGTATTATCTGATTCAGTATTGGCACTAAATCAATTTTTATACAAAGATCCATTTTTAGATATTGTAGTGATGTTGAGCTATGGATACGCGCAATGCCTACTGGTACAAGGCTTTACTAAATATTTAAAAGTTTAATTTCAACAACAATATACTTAGATACATATTTGAAGAATGAATTAGATCATTACAAATAGGCTTCCATAAAAAAAGTTCCGATCAAAATGATCGGAACTTTTTTATTAACTATTATATTTTTTAGTATCCCATGCCACCCATATCAGGAGCACCACCATGAGCAAGAGGAGCTTCAGGTTTTGGCTTGTCTGCAATTACACATTCTGTAGTAAGTAACATTGCAGCAATAGACGCAGCATTCTCTAATGCAACACGAGTAACTTTAGTAGGATCAATTACACCTGCTTTAAATAAGTTCTCATATACTTCAGTGCGGGCATTAAATCCAAAATCACCTTTTCCTTCTTTAATTTTTTGAACTACAATAGAACCCTCAATACCACTATTGATTACAATTTGGCGAAGTGGTTCTTCGATTGCTCTTTTTACAATTTGAATACCAGTTGCTTCATCTTCGTTACTACCTTTTAGTTTTTCTAAAGATTCAACAGCACGAATATAGGCAACACCACCACCAGGTACAATACCTTCTTCAACGGCAGCTCTAGTAGCATGTAAGGCATCATCTACACGGTCTTTCTTTTCTTTCATTTCAACCTCAGTAGCAGCACCAACATATAATACTGCAACACCACCGCTTAATTTAGCTAAACGCTCTTGTAATTTTTCACGATCATAGTCTGAAGTGGTATTTTCTACCTGAGCTTTAATTTGATTTACTCTTGCAACTATATCCGCTTTTTTACCTTTTCCACCAACAACAATGGTATTGTCTTTATCAATGGTAATAGAGGCAGCTTGACCTAAAGATGTTAAATCGGCAGCTTCTAATTTATATCCTAATTCTTCACTAATAACAGTACCAGCAGTTAGGATAGCAATATCGGTAAGCATTTCTTTTCTTCTGTCTCCAAAACCAGGAGCTTTAACAGCAGCTACTTTTAAGGTACCACGTAATTTATTCACTACCAAAGTTGCTAATGCTTCACCTTCTAAATCTTCGGCAATAATGACCAATGGACGGCCAGTTTGAGCTACTTTTTCTAAAATATGTAAAATATCTTTCATAGCGCTGATCTTTTTGTCGTAGATCAGGATATATGGATTTTGCATTTCAGCTTCCATCTTTTCGCTATTGGTTACAAAGTATGGAGAGATATAACCACGATCGAATTGCATACCTTCTACTACGTCAACCGTAGTATCAGTTCCTTTTGCTTCTTCAACGGTAATTACCCCTTCTTTACCAACTTTTGCCATAGCTGTAGCAATTAACTTACCAATTTCGCTATCACTATTAGCTGAAATAGTAGCTACTTGTTCAATTTTTTTGGTATCATTACCAACTGCCTGAGATTGAGCTCTTAAACTATCAACCACTTTGGCAACAGCTTTGTCAATACCACGCTTTAAGTCCATAGGATTAGCTCCTGCAGCAACGTTTTTTAAACCTTCACTAATGATACTTTGAGCTAAAACAGTAGCCGTGGTAGTACCATCACCAGCAATATCAGCGGTTTTAGAAGCTACTTCTTTTACCATTTGGGCACCCATGTTTTCAATAGCGTCTTCTAATTCAATTTCTTTCGCTACTGTTACTCCATCTTTGGTAACCTGAGGAGCACCAAATTTTTTCTCAATAACTACGTTGCGACCTTTAGGTCCTAGCGTTACTTTAACAGCGTTGGCCAATGTGTCAACGCCTTTCTTCATTTTATTTCTTGCTTCAATATCAAAGAATATTTGCTTAGCCATACAAGTAATTTTACTTTTTAATTAGAAAATATGTATTAAATAATAGCCAAAAGATCACTTTCTCTCATGATCAAAAGGTCTTGGCCATCAATGGTAACTTCTGTTCCAGCATATTTACCATATAAAACGGTATCGCCCACTTTTACAGTCATTGGTTCGTCTATTTTTCCTTTTCCAGCGGCTACAATTACACCACGTTGTGGCTTTTCTTTTGCAGTATCTGGTATTATGATTCCACCGGCTGTTTTTTCTTCAGCAGCAGCAGGCTTTACGAGAACTCTGTCGTGCAGAGGAGTAACGTTTAATTTCTTAGCCATACGTTATTGATTTTATTTATTTAAAATGAATAAATAGCTATTAGCCATTATTGTGCCACTGGATGTAATTAGGTCAAATTTTCAGCAATCAGCAAAATAGTAGTAATGAACTTACATAGTATGTCAGAAATGGCAAAATAGGGTTTGATCAAAACAATTCAAGTGTCAAAATTTCATACTATATAAGGTACAAAATAGATACTCATTTTCATTTTGCAAGGAAGGGCTAAAACAATACCTTTGCCGTCCCAAATAAGTTCATTATTGAATGATTAGTAGAAGAAATATCCGTGTTAAAGTAATGCAGTTGCTGTATATGATTGAATCTGCGGATTCAGCTAACACATTTAAACAACCTATACAAACACTTGAGAAACAGCTAGATAAAAGCAGAGCGCTTTTTATTTACTTAATTTATTTTTTATCTGAAGTTGCTCGTTACGCAGAAACCAATGCCCAAAAAAGAGCTAATAAAAATCTTCCATCCCAAAGTGATTTAAATGTTAATATAAAAATTGCAGGTAATGAGTTTATTTGGGGCTTACTAGAGAACAAGTCTTACCAAAAAGCGCTTGAAATAGATAAACCAGAAGTAATTATTGACATGGATCTGGTTAAGAAAATTTACAATAATCTAATAGAAACACCAGCTTATTTTCAATATATAACAGAGCAAAGCAGAGATAAAGCAAAAGAGCGAGAAATTATCAAACTCATTTTTACTCAGTTGATGCTACCCAATGAGGATTTTATTACTCATATAGAAGAGCACTATAATAACTGGGATGATGACGCCGACATGATGGATCAATTGGTGTTAACCTATATTCAAAAGCCTAATAGTATTAAATTAGACCAATTAATGGGCGCAGATAAATGGGATTTTGCTCGCAATTTATTGCAAACCGCAATTGATAAGAAAGAATATTGCGCCGAACTCATTAAACCAAAATTAAAAAATTGGGATGCTGACAGAATAGCTCAGTTAGATATGATCTTGATGAGAATGGGTATTTGTGAATTACTCTTCTTCGAAACCATCCCCACTAAAGTTACCATCAATGAATATATTGATTTAGCCAAAGAATACAGCACAGCGCAAAGTGGTCAATTTGTAAATGGCATTTTAGATAATATTCATAAAGAGCTTTTAACAGAAGGGAAAATCAATAAAATTAGTTTTAAAAATAAAATCTTTTAATATGCGGATCCTTTTATTTTTTGCTACTTTAATTTGTTGCAGCTCATTTATATCTTGTACTAATACTAGTACCGAAAAAAAAGCAATCCCCATTGTTCAGCCAAAAACTAATGAGTACACAACTATTTCATTTAAAGATACCTTGATTAATTTCGGAGCTATTAATATGGGAGAAGAATCAAAAATTGTATTTGAATTTACCAATACAGGAAATCACCCTCTATTTTTAACCGAAGTGAAGCCAGGTTGTGGTTGTACAGTAGCGGAGTATACAAAAGGGGCAATCGCTCCTGGAGCAAAGGGATCTATTATTGCAGCCTTTGATAGCAAAAAAGCTCATCCCGGATCGGTTACCAAAAATATTTATGTAACGGCCAATACAAGCAATGGATTGCTACATACCCTTACCTTTAGCGGAGAAATAAAAGAAATAGCAAGTAATAACAATTAATCATCCATTTTAAAATTAATTAAAAACACCTATATGTTCAATTTAGCAACAATTATTTTATCTGCCGATCCTAAACAAGGTGGAACTGTACAATTAGTAATGATGGGAGCCATTATTTTGGTATTTTGGTTATTTATGATTCGTCCACAAGCGAAAAAAGCCAAAGAGCAAAAAAAATTCATAGAAAATATGAATAAGGGTGATAAAATTGTAACCATTGCAGGCATTCATGGTACCATTAATAAAATTAATGAGGATGCCACCATCCAATTAGAAGTAAACCCTGGAAGTTATTTAAAAATAGAAAAGTCTTCTATCAGCATGGAGTGGACGATGGCTATCAACAAACCAGTAGTGGAGAAAAAATAAATAGTTACCATTATTAAACTACATTTATTGCCGGCAATCTTGTGTTGCCGGCATTTTAGTATATGCTAAAAATAGGATTAACTGGAGGAATTGGCAGCGGAAAATCTACTGTTGCAACTATCTTTTCGCAATTAGGTATTCCTGTATTGCAAGCGGATATTTTGGCAAAAGATATCATGCAGCAAAACCCAGAAGTAAGAAGTAAAATTATTCAAGCATTTGGGGAAGAATCATACAAAAACGGGAAACCTAATAGAGCGTATATAGCTCAAATTGTTTTTAAAGATCCCCAACAATTAGCTTTTTTAAATAGTATTGTACATCCTGCAACTATACAAGCAAGTAATGAATGGGCGGAAACACAAATAGCTCCTTATGTAATTAAAGAAGCTGCTTTATTTTTTGAATCTGGTTCTGGTCAAGGACTAGATGGAATTATTGGAGTAAGTGCCCCAGAGCATATTCGAATACAACGAGTAATGAAACGAGATGGTATAAGTCGGGTACAGGTTTTAGATAGAATGAATCAACAAATAGATGCCAATTTAAAGATGAAACTTTGTGATTGGATTATTATAAATGATGAACAATCATTGATTATTCCACAAATCATTGAATTACATAAACAATTTTGCAAAAAAGCGGTATAGTAGTAAAGTTTCATTAATTTTCATTTGTACAATTAATTCTATGATACCTGCAAGAATTCCTGAAAATGAACTAGAGCGGATACAAGAACTTTACCGAATGCTCATTTTAGACACCAAATCGGAAAAAGATTTTGATGAAATTGTACAAGTAGCATCTCGTATCTGCAAAGTACCGATTTCGCTCATTAGTTTAGTTGATACGAATCGTCAATGGTTTAAAGCGAAGATTGGAATGGATGCGGAAGAGATAAACCGAGACTTTGCTTTTTGCGCCCATACCATTTTACAAGATGATATTTTACAAATAGAAGATGCTGGTAATGATGAACGTTTTATAGATAACCCTTTGGTTACGTCCGATCCAAATATTCGATTTTATGCAGGAGTACCATTGGTTACCAGTAAAGGATTTAAGCTAGGATCTCTTTGTGTAATTGATAATAAGCCACGCCAATTAAATGAAGATCAATTATTTGCATTAAGTGTATTGTCTAAGCAAGTAATTAAATTATTCGAATTGCGTTTACGCAATATGGAAATTGAAACCAAGAATGCCCTTGTAGAAAGCCAAAAGCAACATTTAGAAGAATTAAGTCAAATCCAAAGTAAAGTAATTTCCATTGTAGCACATGATGTAAGAAGCCCAGTTGCTTCTTTAAAAAATATTTTAGATTTAAAGAGGAGCGATGATATTACCAATGAAGAGATGAATGATTTTATGGTGATGGTGAGTAAACAATTAGATGGAACGATGGATATGCTAACCAATTTGGTAGAGTGGGGAAGTATATTGTTGAATAAATCGGCTGTGAAACTTGCTTATATTCAATTACACGATTTAGTAGAAAGTAAGATTGGTAATGTAGAAGTTAGTTTTCAAGTTAAAAAGAATCAGTTTATTAATCAATTACCAATAAATTGTATTGTTTATACAGATGAAAATATGATACGGTTTATTTTAAGAAACCTTTTAAGTAATGCTAATAAATTTACAGAAGGGGGTACTATTTCATTAATAGGTGAAGCAATTGGAGATCAATACAAAATATCAGTTGCAGATACGGGTATTGGTATGAGTGAAGACATTCAAAAAAATTTATTTAACCCCAATAAAAAAAGTAGTAGACCTGGTACAAATAAAGAAATTGGAAGTGGATTAGGCTTGGTATTGGTTCGAGAATTTATAGATCTTTTGGGAACTAAATTAACTGTAGAAAGTGCTTTACATAAGGGAACCAGCATTAGCTTCTATTTACCTATGAAAGCTCCCAAATAAAAAACACTTTAGCTTTTTACTATTTCAAAACACCATCTTTTTAATTTTCCTTCAAAATCAAAAGGGGTAGTTGCCTTGGTAATGTCTTTGATATATTCTACGTTGTCAATGGCATTTCTATCTAATTCAAAGCTGGTAAAATTGGTACTAAAAATAAGTAATCCGCCTTTGCTGGTTGCTTGTAAAGCATCATTAATTAATTCAGCATGATCTCGCTGAATGTCTAAAATATCTTTCATCCGCTTGCTATTGCTAAAAGTGGGTGGATCCATAATCACCATATCAAAACTATTGGGCGGCAGGGTTTTTAAATATTGCTTTACATCTGCATGAATAAAAATATATTTAGCGTTGTCTGTAAATAAATTGATGGTTAAATTATCCTGTGCCCAATTAAGATAGGTTTTAGATAAATCTACCGATGTAACAGTAGAGGCTTCGCCTGCAGCGGCATACACAGAAAAAGAACCTGTATAACAAAATAGATTTAACACTCGCTTTCCTTTACATATTGTTTTTATTTTTGCGCGGGTAATGCGATGATCTAAAAACAACCCTGTATCTAAATAATCAGTGAGATTAATAATAAATTTTAATTCATTTTCTACTACGGTAATTGAACTCTGTTGGGTAGACAGCTTTTCGTATTGACCTTCCCTATGCGACTGCCTTTTACGTTGTTTACAATACATATTATTGATAGGCACCCCCGTTATTTCTTCTATTATTTGCAAACACTCCATTAACCAGGCTTCATGCTCATCATCTTCCATGCCATGCCTACGAAGGTATTCAGCTATATAAATATGATTTTCGTAGCGTTCAATACTAAATGGAAATTCAGGTAAATCATGATCATACATACGATAACAGCCGATGTTTTGGCGCTTAGCTAGCTTGCTTCGGTGTTTATATACTTTACTAAGTCTATTCCGAAACATAGTAGCTTTAACAGGATCTATCATATAGCAAATTTAATGATTCAACAAATGCTGCCATCTATCCATTTTTAATTCAAAAAAAATTACAATTCAGTTATATTTATTACCTAAATAGTTTTCATGAAAAAATTACAATTAATTGCCATAGCAGTATGCTTTATTACCGTAGTGCGGGGGCAGAACTATTCCAATTTGCAAGAACAACAACGTAGAATTTATGCATTAGCGAAAGCTTATCCAAAAATGGTTACCGTAAATTCATTAGTAAAAACCAATGGTGGTAAAGACATCTGGATGATGACCATTGGCTTGGGCAAAACGGAAACCAAGCCAGCTATTGCGGTTGTAGGTGGGGTAGATGGTGCGCATCTATTGGGAACTGAATTGGTAATTGGGTTTGCTGAGAATTTGTTGAAAGTTAGTAATTCAGATAGCATTCAACAATTGTTGAATAAAACCACTTATTATTTATTTCCGAACATGAGTCCAGATGCGATGGAGCAATATTTTGCTACATTAAAATATGAACGTAATGGCAATGCAACAGAAACTGATGATGATCGGGATGGAAAACTGAATGAAGACCCCTTTGATGATTTAGATAAGAATGGTAAGATTACACAAATGCGGGTAGAATCTCCAATAGGTGATTATAAACAACATCCAGAAGATCCAAGAGTTTTAATCAAGGCCGACCGCAGTAAAGGAGAAATAGGAAAATGGTTATTGTTAACTGAAGGAATAGATAATGATAAAGACGGATTATTCAATGAAGATGGAGCAGGGGGAATTGCATTTAATAAAAATGCAACTTATAAACATAAAGCCTTTTCAGCAGGGGCAGGTGATTATCCTGCAAGTGAAAAAGAAACACGGGCATTATTTGATTTTTTGTATGATGCTTTTAATGTGTATGCTGTGGTAAGTTTTGGTGAAAACAATAATTTAAGCAACAATGAAGATAAAGCCACCATGCAAGTAAGTAATTTATATAATAAAATATTGGGGAATAAAGATGCACCGAAAATAGGAAGCAGTGGAGGAGATTTTATGAGTTGGGCATATCAACATTATGGCCGTTATAGTTTTAGTACACAAGGATGGTGGGTACCAAAAGCTAAACCAGATACTGCAAAAAAAGAAAAAGCATTTACAGTTGAAGACGTAACAGCAAATTATTTACGTTGGAGTGCACAACAAGGAATCAATAATAATTTTACAGAATGGACAACCATTACGCATCCAGATTATCCCAACCAAAAAGTAGAAGTGGGCGGTATTGATCCATTTGTGATGATGAATCCACCATATAATTTGGTTGCAGATATAAGTAAAAAACATACCAATTTTCTAGTAAAGTTGGCTGCACTTCAACCAGAGATAGAAGTGACCAATATTAAAACGGAAGCAATAAGCAATGGATTAACCCGTGTTAGTATAGATGTATACAATAAGGGTGCATTGGCTACTCACAGCAAATTTGCCAACAGAAATTACTTTGTAAAAAAAATTAAAGTGGCGTTGAATATGAGTGCCAAACAAAATTTGGTTGGTGGTCAAAAAATATTGCTAATTAATAATATGGAGCCAGCTACTATGCAAACATTTAGTTGGCTAATTAAAGGGAAAGGAAAAATAGTAGTAGAAGTAGGATGCCCTACAGCAGGATCAAAAAACATAGAATTATCACTTTAATTTTTAAATAGGGTAACATGAAATTATTTCAATCAATTATAACTATTACTGCATTATTTATAGCAAGTAATTTAAATGCACAAACTGCAGAACAAGTATTTAAAGCTGCTGGAAGCCCAGTAAATCCTAAAGTTACAGTAACCTGGAATAGGTACTACGATCATGCTGGTATCACCGAAATTTGTAAAAAAATTGCTGCAGCACATCCTGATTTAGTAAAGTTAAGTTCATTGGGTAAATCGTATGATGGGCGCGATTTGTGGTGTTTAACTATTACCGATTTTAAAAAAGGGCAGGAACTAAAAAAGCCTGGAATGTACATTGATGGGAATATACATTCCAATGAAATACAGGGAGCAGAATTTGCTATGTATACAGCTTGGTACTTAACCGAGTCTTTTGCAGATACCAAATTTATTCAAGAGCTTTTGGCAGATAAAGTATTTTATATAGTGCCCACCATTAATCCAGATGCTAGAGATAGCTATATGCATAAGCCCAATACAGCAAGTTCACCAAGGTCGGGTGTAAAACCTGTAGACAATGATGGGGATGGATTAGTGAATGAAGATAATTATGATGATTTGGATGGAGATGGACATATAACCATGATGCGTAGAAAATCAGCAACTGGAAGATGGAAAGTTGATCCCAAAGATGCTAGAAATATGATACAAGTTGGAGCAGATGAAATGGGTGATTATGAATTATTGGGTTCTGAAGGAATAGACAATGATGGCGATGGAAAAGTAAATGAAGATGGCTATGCATTTGAATATGATCCAAATAGAGACTGGGGCTGGGGATGGCAACCAAACTATATTCAAAATGGAGCATATAAATATCCATTTTCTTTGCCCGAAAACCGCGCTGTAATGGAGTTTGTGATGAAGCACCCGAATATTGCAGCAGCACAATCTTTTCATAATGCAGGAGGAATGATATTAAGAGGTCCTGGAGGTGCAGAAGATGCAAATACCTATAATGCACAGGATGTACAAGTGTATGATGCTATTGCCAAAAAAGGAGAGGAGTTGATGCCTGGTTACAAATATTTAGTTGTGTACAAAGATTTGTATTCAGCGTATGGGGGAGAGTTAGATTGGTTTTATGCTGGCCGAGGCATTTATACCTATTCAAACGAATTATGGACTCCTTATTTAATGTTTATGAAAGAGGCAAGCAGAAATCCATTTGACAATAGTTCATATAATTTTGATCGTTATTTATTATTTCAAGATGCATTTGTTCCTTGGAAAGAATATGATCATCCACAATATGGAAAAATTGAAATAGGTGGATTTAAAAAGAATTTTGGTAGGGCACATCCTGGATTTTTATTAGAAAGTGATGCGCATAGAAATATGGCTTTTACCATTTATCATGGGTATCATACACCAAAATTATCTATTCAAAAAATTACCGAAAAATCTATAGGTGATGGCTTAACAGAATTAACTGCGGTAATTGCCAATAGTAGGTTAATGCCTACGCATAGTAGCCAGGATGTGAAAAATAAAATTGAAAGACCCGATTATATTCAACTAAATACATCTGCAAAAATTATTGCAGGTATACAGGTAGAAAATGCCGATTTAAATGTAAGTACCGAACAAAAAATCAATCCTGCAGTAATAGAAGTTGCTAATATTCCAGGTTTAGGAACTATTACAGTAAAATGGATTGTAGAAGGTAAGTTGGCTAAATACAGTGTAACGGTTGATAGTAAAAAGGGAGGAGTAGTTGAATTGAATAAATAATGTGAAAATTAAAATCTTAAATTCACTACATGTATTTATAGCAATGATTAAAGGGTAGCTTTAAATAATTATACAAACATTTTTTAAATAAAGTAGGAGCAATCAATTAATGCTCCTACTTTACTATTTTGAATTATTGTTGTCCGAGATAAATTTATAAAGTTAGGGTGGTTTTTAGGCCACCCT
>JAVHPL010000149.1:0-10348 GCA_036170555.1 Sediminibacterium sp.
CTCTTGTCCAGGCAAAAATAGATGCAATTGGATTAGTAGAAGTAGGATTCCCTTTTTGATATTCTCTGTAATGTCGGGTAACTGTGCCATGAGCTGCTTCTGCCTCCATTACATTCCCATCAGGAGTAATTAATACAGAAGTCATTAAACCTAAAGACCCAAATCCCTGAGCTACTGTATCACTTTGAACATCACCATCATAATTTTTACAAGCCCAAACAAAATTACCATTCCATTTTAACGCACTTGCTACCATATCATCTATTAAACGATGTTCATAGGTAATGCCGGCATCTATATAAAGTTGCTTAAATTCTTGTTGATAAATTTCTTCAAAAATATCTTTAAATCTACCATCATATTTTTTGAGAATGGTATTTTTAGTAGAAAGATACAGAGGCCATTTTTTAGCCAATGCTTGATTAAAGCAAGCTCTTGCAAATCCCATAATACTTTCATCGGTATTATACATTGCCATGGCAACCCCATCTCCTTTATAATTGAATACTTCTAATTCTTCAATATGACCATCTTCTCCCTCAAACTTGATGGTTAACTTCCCCTTCCCTTTTGTAACAAAATCGGTAGCCTTGTATTGGTCTCCAAATGCATGACGACCAATACAAATTGGGGCTGTCCAGTTAGGAACCAGTCTGGGTACATTTTTACAAACAATAGGTTCTCTGAAAACGGTACCATCTAAAATATTGCGAACGGTTCCGTTAGGACTCTTCCACATTTGTTTTAGTTTAAATTCTTTAACGCGTGCCTCATCTGGGGTAATTGTAGCACATTTAATACCCACCCCAAATTCTTTAATAGCATTAGCTGCATCAATCGTTACTTGGTCATTTGTTTGATCTCTGTATTCCATTCCAAGATCATAATATTTAATATCTAATTCTAAGTAAGGCAATATCAGTTTCTCTTTAATAAATTTCCAAATAATTCTAGTCATCTCATCTCCATCCAATTCAACTATTGGATTAGCTACTTTAATTTTCTGTGCCATACTTAATTAATTTTAGTGGTTCAAGAAGTGTAAATATACCACTTTATTTTAGGATGAATAAAGCTAAACATTCACAATCAATACTGGAATTGAAATACGATGTCGAACATCTTCAATAGTTTCTCCAAAGATATAATCTTTTAAGCCCGAGTGCCTATGAGCTCCCATCACAAGCATATCTGCTTTGGTTTCTGCTACAATTCTAATAATTTCATTTACTCTATTATTATATCCTAAAACTCCATTTACTTTATACCCTAATTTTTGTAATTGTTCTACATAAGAAGCTAGTCTTTCCTTATCTTTTCTAGTTTCTGCATCATCACTTGATGCTTTTAAATAAGTAGCTGAAACACTTTCCACAATATGAACCAACGTGTATACAACATGATGATTACCCTGTGCCAACGCATGCGCAATCAATTTTTCATCGGCCAAAGAAAAATCTAAAGAAATAGCAATAGCATCTAATTTATTTACTTGTAAATTTTCTAGAATAAGAGATTCCCCATGCATTAAAGCCTCTTTGGCAATTTTTCTTTTTTGTATCATGGGATAAAAAGTCATGGTAAAAAACAACCATATAAAACCAAGAATGGCTAAAATAATCAGAAATTTTACTGGCAATGCTACCTCATCTGCATACAATAAATCTATTGTAGCATTAGATACAAGGTTTACATTTAATACTACTAAAATAATGGCTACTAACCAAGCAAAGGTTTTCGTTACCCATCCTATAGCAAATTCACCCATCGATTTTTTATCACTCACAAAGTGAATAAGTGGTATTACTGCAAAACCCAGTTGTAAACTCAAAATTACTTGACTTAGTACCAATAAATCATCCACTTTGTCTTCGCCATATACTAAAATAACAAATACAGATGGAATAATGGCAATTAAGCGAGTGAGCAATCTTCTAAGCCAAGGATTAATTCTTAATTGTAAATAGCCCTCCATAACTATTTGACCAGCAAGAGTTCCAGTTAAAGTAGAACTTTGACCTGCAGCAATCAATGCTACTGCAAAAAGAATTGGTGCTAATGCTGTACCCAATAAAGGTTGTAGTAATCTATGTGCGTCTTCTATTTTGGCAACTTGTGTATTACCTGTTTTAAAAAATACCGTTGCGGCCAAAATTAATATGGCAGCATTTACTAAAAAAGCGGCATTTAATGCAATGGTACTATCAATAAAATTATATTTAAGCGCCTGTTTGATTCCTTGTTTATCGGGTGAAATTTTACGCGTTTGAACCAATGCCGAATGAAGGTATAAATTATGAGGCATTACAGTTGCCCCAATAATTCCTACTGCAATATATAGGGCGGATGGGTTTAATCTGCCAGGAATTAATCCAAAAATTACTTCTCCCATAGGAGGTTTTGCTATTAAAATCTGTACTAAAAATGAGGCCCCAATTATTGCAACCAACCCAATAATAAATGCCTCCATTTTCCTAATTCCATAGCGCTGTAGCAATAAAAATAAAAAAGTATCCAACACGGTAATTCCCGTTCCCCAAACAATGGGAATTCCCGTTAGTAAATGAATTCCTATGGCCATACCCAGCACTTCAGCAAGATCGCAGGCTGCAATGGCAAGTTCTGCTAAGATATATAAACAAAAATTTACCACTGGAGAGTAAACCTCCCGATTAGCTTGAGCTAAATCCCTTCTCCTTACAATTCCTAAACGAGCACTTAAACTTTGTAAAAGAAGCGCCATTAAATTACTCATTAATAATACCCAAATTAATTGGTACCCAAATTTGGCACCTCCTTGCAAATCGGTAGCCCAATTTCCAGGATCCATATATCCTACACTAACCAAGTAAGCTGGTCCAATATACGCAAGGATGCGCTTGAACCCCTTTCTGGGTAAGGTAGTGTCTACCGATTCATGTACTTCACTCAATGAATGCTCAGGATGTATACGCTGCATATTGATTTCTACTAAATTTGAGTTTATTTTTAATGCTAAATTCGGATAAATCTAAATTTATTGAATTGGATGAACAAACAAAATATTATCTCCCAAGTTTATCCCTTAATTTTAAACCCTGATGCTTACATTTTTGAGTTAATAATTTGAACTACATGAAAAAATGGCTCTACTCATTGTTACTACTTGCATCAATAGGTTGCAAAGAAACTAAAATAGATCTCTCAGGGAATATTCCTTTAAAACAAAAAGATTTCCTTGAAATTTTTAAATCGGTTACCCTGCCTTACCAAGTTAGCGACACAAATATCAATAAAGTTGCAGATACTATCACAATTGGTGTAAAAGCATTTTTACAATTCTTTCCAGATTCTTCATTCAATAACATTACAGGGAAAAATAGAAAATTCAGCATCCACCCAATTGGCAAAATTGAAAAAGAAAATGAAATTTATTTATTGGTTATCTTAAAAGAAAAAAAACAGAGTAAATTAGTTGTATTTGTAACAGATACTAAAAACAAGTTCTTAGCTGCAAAAGAATTGCTCAATAATACGAATCAAGATAAATATACTCATTCCTTATCTATTAATAAGGAACCAACTTTTTTAATCAGTCAAGAAAAAATGGGGAAAGACAATACCCTACTATTTTCAAGAGCAGGTTGGGTATACAATGATGCAGGTATTTTTATGATAGTCATTAACGATTCTAATGAAGACCCCTTCAAAACAGACGTAATCAATCCAATTGATACTTTATCTAAAAAAAATAAGTTAAGTGGGGACTACATAAAAAATAAAAAAAATTACGTATCTATACGAGATGGTAAAGATGCCAATCATTATCAATTTTTTATTCATTTCGAAAGAAATGAAGGAAGCTGTACAGGAGAACTGAAGGGAGAATTAAATATCACTCAACCCAATATTGGCATCTTTAAAGAATTTGGAGATCCATGTATCATAGACTTTACTTTTGAAGGAAATACCATTATATTAAAAGAACAAGGAAGCTGTGGAAATCATCGAGGAATTAAATGTTTTTTTAATGATGAATTTATTAAAAAGAAAGAGCCTAAAATTAAAAATAAAACAAGAGATAGATAAGTAACGTTTGCGTTATTGAATATACTATCGTTTTAATGTGTATAAAATACATTGTACGAAAAACACTATATTGCATCTAGAATAGTTAACCAAACAAGCATTTATGAACTTTAGAAATTATCAGGTTCCTTACCCAATTAATGATCAGTATGCTAAAAAAGCTGCATACTTCTCCATGGAATTCGCAATACATCAACCATTAAAAATATACAGTGGTGGATTAGGTTATTTGGCCGGATCCCACTTACGGAGTGCTTACGAATTACGCCAAAACATGATTGGTGTTGGTATTTTATGGAAATTTGGATATTACGACCAAGCTCGTAATCAAGACCAAACTTTGCAAGTAACTTTTATGGAAAAGAATAATTCTTTTCTGGAAGATACAGGTATAAAATTTCAAATTTTAATACACGAACACCCAGTTTGGGTAAAAGCATTTTACTTGCACCCGGAAACTTTTAAAAGTGCACCCCTATTTTTATTAAGTACAGATATACCTGAAAACGATTACGTATCACAAACCATTACGCATCGCTTATATGATGCCAATGTGGCTACAAAAGTTGCCCAATTTATTTTATTAGGTGTTGGTGGTGCTAAATTAATTGATGAACTTGGATTTAATCCAGATGTGTATCACCTAAATGAAGCGCATGGCTTATCATCAGCATTTTATTTATTAAATAAGTTTAAAAGTATAGATAAAGTAAAAGAACACTTAGTATTTACAACCCATACTCCGGAAGAAGCTGGTAATGAAAAGCATGATATTTATTTATGCCATAAAATGAGTTATTTCTGTGGTTTATCTATTGATGAAGTAAGAAAACTTACTGGTATTGAAGATGATCAATTCAATCACTCATTAGCTGCATTAAGATTTGCGCGTAAAGCAAATGGAGTTTCTGCTCTTCATGGTGTAGTTAGTAGAGAAATGTGGAAAGGATACGAAGGAATTTGTCCTATCACTTCTATTACGAATGCGCAAAACTGGAATTATTGGGCAGACAAACAAATGTATAAAGCCCTAGAAGCAAAGGATGATATTACGTATGATGATCGTAAAAAATTCTTAAAGAAGAGAGCTTTTGAAATTGTTGCAGATCAAACTGGAAAAATATTCAATCCAAATGTATTAACAATTGTTTGGGCTAGAAGATTTGCAGGGTACAAACGTGCGGATATGTTAACCTACGATATAGAACGTTTTGAAAAATTATTAAATAATACGAAATATCCTGTTCAAATTATTTGGGCTGGTAAACCTTACCCCGTAGATTATCCTGCTATTTCTCAATTTAATAATTTAGTTCACCTAAGCAAAAAATATAAAAATGTTGCTGTTGTAGTAGGGTATGAATTGTCATTAAGCAAGCGTTTAAAGCAAGCATCAGATATTTGGTTAAATAATCCTAGAGTTCCCAGAGAAGCTTCTGGAACCAGTGGTATGACCGCTGCTATGAATGGTGCTGTTAATTTTTCTACCGATGATGGATGGATACCAGAATTCATTAACCATGGAAACAATGGTTTTGTAGTGCCTAAAGCAGATTATGCAAATATGAGTACTCATGATCAAGATGAGTATGATTTAAATAAAGCTTATGAAATTTTAGAACAGCAAATTCTACCAATGTATTACGATAATTATGACACTTGGAGACAAATCATGAAAAATGGTATGATGGATGTTCGTTTTCAATTTGACAGCAACAGAATGGCACATGAATATTACGAAATCATGTATAAATAAATCATTAGTATATGTAGCTATACCCTCCCAAGTGGAGGGTATTTTTTTTGCAAGGTTATAACCTTTCCTTACTAGCTTTGTTAAATATTAAAATGTATTATGCAAAATAAATTAATCATTGCAATTACAGGTGCTAGTGGATCTATTTATGCAAAGCAATTATTGAACAAGCTTGTAACACTTAAAGATCAGTATGAAGCGGTTGGTATTGTTATGAGTAAGAATGCAAAAGCTGTATGGAGCATGGAACTTGGCGATGATTCTTACAGTCAATATCCCTTTCCTATTTATGATAAATTAGATTTTAATGCCCCCTTTGCCTCTGGTTCTGCCCAATATAATACCATGATTGTTGCGCCATGTAGTATGGGAACTCTAGGCAGAATTGCAGCAGGAATTAGTGACGATTTAGTTACCAGAGCGGCAGATGTGATCCTTAAAGAACGTAGAAAGCTAATCTTATTGGTAAGAGAAACACCCTATAACCTAATTCATATTCGCAATATGGAAACGGTAACCTTAGCAGGTGGTATTATTTGTGCAGCAACACCTTCTTTTTACAGTTTGCCTACAACTATAGAAGACCTTACTTCAACAGTTGTAGATAGGGTTATAGATTTGGCCGGATTGAAAGTACATTCTTATAGATGGGGTAATGATATCAAATAAAAATGCATAGTTGTTAAACTATGCATTTAAAGAAAATATCTAATTGTATTTTAAAATCTTATTTTTAAATATTTGCTGCAGGTTCTTCTGCTCTACCTAAAAAACTAAATACAATTTGCCCAGATTCTTTATCTAAATCTGCTACCATAATATCACCTTGCTTAATCGTCATTTTCATAATTTCTTCTGCCAATGGGTCTTCTAAATATTTTTGAATGGCTCGGTGCAAAGGTCTTGCGCCAAATTGAACATCATATCCTTTATCTGCAATAAAGTCTTTCGCTTCTGTAGTTAATTGCAAGGAGAAACCTAAATTTTCTAATCGTTTAGCAACCCCTGTCATTAAAATATCAATAATATTAAAGATATTTTCTTTAGTTAGTGAATTAAACACCACAACATCATCTATTCTATTTAAGAACTCAGGAGAAAAAGTACGTTTTAAAGCTTTTTCAATTACTGCTTTATTATTCTCTTCGGAATTTTGCATTCTTGTAGCAGTAGCAAAACCAACCCCATCACCAAATTCTTTCAATTGACGAACGCCAATATTAGAAGTCATTATGATCATGGTATTTTTAAAATCTACTTTTCTTCCTAATCCATCTGTAAGTAAGCCATCATCTAGCACTTGCAATAAAATATTGTAAATATCTGGATGCGCTTTTTCAATTTCATCCAATAAAATTACACTATAGGGTTTTCTTCTAACTTTCTCTGTTAATTGACCTCCTTCTTCATAACCAACATATCCTGGAGGAGCACCAATTAGTCTACTAACTGTAAATTTTTCCATATACTCACTCATGTCAATGCGAATTAATGCGTCTTCAGAGTCAAACATATATCTTGCTAAAGCCCTTGCCAGCTCAGTTTTACCTACACCAGTTGGGCCAAGAAAAATAAATGTACCAATTGGCTTTTTAGGATCTTTTAAACCTACTCTATTTCGTTGAATAGCTTTCACTACTTTTTGAATGGCATCGTTTTGCCCAATAACCATTGCACGCATGTCATCACTCATACGACGAAGCTTCTCAGTTTCTGCCTGAACCATACGTTTAACAGGAATCCCTGTCATCATGCAAATTACTTCTGCTATATTTTCTTCGGTAATTGGGTAGCGTTTATGCTTACTTTCCTCTTCCCATAAGTTCTTCGCTTTTTCTAATTCTTCTCCTAGTCTTTTTTCTGTATCTCTTAAAGAAGCAGCCTCTTCAAATCGTTGACTTTTTACTACTTTATTTTTTTCATTTTTTACTTCCTCAATTTTCTTTTCTAATTCTAGAATTTCATCAGGAACATTGATATTTTTTAAGTGTACTCTAGCTCCTACTTCATCCAACACATCAATGGCTTTATCGGGCAATAACCTATCCGTCATATAGCGATCACTTAATTTTACACAGGCATCAATGGCATCATCACCATAGGTTACATTGTGGAAATCTTCGTATTTCGATTTGATATTATTAAGAATCATAATAGTTTCATCTACACTAGGCGGCTCAATCAATACTTTTTGGAATCTTCTATCTAGTGCACCATCTTTTTCAATATGCATTCTATATTCATCTAATGTGGAAGCTCCAATACATTGAAGTTCTCCTCTGGCTAAAGCTGGTTTAAATATATTAGAAGCATCTAAAGAACCACTTGCACCCCCAGCACCAACAATCGTGTGTATTTCATCAATAAATAAAATAACATCTCTATTCTTTTCTAACTCATTCATGATGGCTTTCATTCTTTCTTCGAATTGGCCCCTATATTTTGTGCCTGCAACTAATGCAGCTAAATCTAATGAAATAACGCGTTTGTCAAATAAAACTCGGCTTACTTTACGTTGTGTAATACGCAATGCTAAACCTTCAACGATGGCAGTTTTACCAACTCCAGGCTCACCTATTAAAATGGGATTATTCTTTTTTCTGCGGCTTAAAATCTGGCTAACACGCTCAATTTCCTGTTCCCTACCTACAATGGGATCCAATGTTCCTGCTTCTGCTAATTTGGTGATATCTCTTCCAAAATTATCTAAAACAGGCGTTTTGCTCTTAGTACTTCCTGGCACTTGTTTACTTGTCCTAGATTGCTGATAACTGGATCCTTTTTTTTCTTCATCAAATTCATCTTCACTATCATCAGGGAATTCACTCTTAGGTGGGGGTGGATTGGTTGTTCCAACCATTCCTAATTCATTTCTAAACAAATCATAATCAATGTCAAATTGATTTAAAATTTGAGTAGCAATATTTTCTTTGTTCTTAAGAATGCTCAGCATTAAATGTTCTGTTTCTACCAATGGACTTTTTAAAGCCTTGGCTTCCAATACAGTAACCCGAATTACTTTTTCAGCTTGTTTGGTAAGTGGTAAACTATTGATATTGGCAATATTCTTACCTGTTTTATCTTTTACGGCTAATTCAACCTCTTTTCGTAATTCGTAAAGATCTATATTTAGCTGTTTTAGCACTTTTATTGCAGTATTGTCACCATCTCTTATAAGACCAAGCAATAAATGCTCGGTGCCAATAAAATCATTCCCTAGCCTAAGTGCTTCTTCCCTACTGAAGGAAATGATTTCTTTTACTTGTGCTGAAAAATTATTATCCATATTACTTTATTTGGATTTATACAATTATAACGATTATTTTCGAGCGAAGTTGTATAGTATATACCTGCACTTATGCACAGATTGTTAATTGAACTAACGCTATGATGGAAGTCAAAATTGATACCAAGGAGAAATTTACAGTAGTAACACCACTACAAGCCAATCTTTCTGCTAATATGTCAGCAAAATTGATTGAAATATGCAAAAACATGCTAACAAAGCCAGTAAAAAATATTGTGTTAAAATTGTCGGAAGTTTCGGTAATAGACAAAGAAATAGCTATTGAAATTACTCAATTACAAAATTTTTTTTATGAAAATAGTGCTTCATTTGTAATTTGTAACATATCTAAATCGGTTGATGAATTGTTAGAAAAACTAGAACTGGCCGAATTATTGAATATAACGCCATCAGAATCTGAAGCATGGGATATTGTACAAATGGAAGAAATTGAAAGGGAATTACTAGATGGAGATGATATTCATTTTGAAACCAATGCTTAATCATGTTGAAACCTGCAACCAATTGGTACGAAATTCTATGTATTTCACCAGATGCAAATAAAATCCAAATCAATAAGGCTTTTAGAAAACTAGCCCATCAATTTCATCCAGATAAAAACCCTTACAAAGAAAATGCAAATGAACAGTTTCAACTAATCAAAGAAGCATACCAAATTTTATCTGATGAAGTTTTAAGAGCTGCATTCGATAAACAACTTTCTTTAAATACAAACAACCAGTACCAATATTATCAAAATGCGCAAGAATTAATTGCTGCTGTTAAAAAATTAAATGCAGAAATTCAATTACAAAATATATTTTTTATTGATAGAGATTTATTACTATTTCAATTACTAACATTCATATCTAAAAACAATCTCCAACTTTTACAATCAAATTTGAATGGAGTTTATGTAGAACTCATGCTGCAAGAACAATTTACTTTAGCCAAGTATTTACCTTTTAAAATATGTACTCCTTTATTTAAAAATTGGATAA
Source organism: Sediminibacterium sp. (assembly GCA_036170555.1). Lineage (GTDB taxonomy): Bacteria > Bacteroidota > Bacteroidia > Chitinophagales > Chitinophagaceae > Sediminibacterium. Next base: position 10,112 of record JAVHPL010000149.1, read on the forward strand.
GTATAACAAATAATAACGCTATTTTAAAAAAGCAGGTTGAATCATTCATTCAAAAAAAAAGAATGAATCATTTATGGGAAATAATAAAACCAATCATGGCTATATTATTGAGTATTATCATTGTAACATTCATCTATTTATCACAGCAATAAAACTATTCAATAATTTTTTCTACCCTAGTGAGTTTCCCTTTTGTATTAACTCCTTCAATAATTATCCTAAATTTTTGAGTAATAT
>JAVHPL010000150.1:0-10045 GCA_036170555.1 Sediminibacterium sp.
TTATAGCAATAAGGAACAATTGAACGAAAACTTAAAGCAGCATGAGCAAATTCAGTGTATTGTTGGTGAAGATTATATTGCTTTTGGGAGGGCACAAAAACCAACTTTAGCCAATTATCCAGATGGAGTAGATACCATGCATTTTTTAATGAATTTAACCAAGCCCATTTTGGAGTCATTTAAAGCGTAAAACGGTCATTTTTTAAAAACATTTGTTAAATGACACCAGTGGAGAGCTGTCAATTAAACAGCTTCGTTTATTTGTGGTTGAAAAGGCATACATTTTGTTGAAATATTTTTAAATAAAGAAACCTATGAATTGGAAAAATGGTTTAGCAATTATGGCAATCAGTGCTTCAACGGCAGTTGCTAGTGTTTGGGGCTACGGAAGATTCGTAGAATACCAGCAAGCTGGAGAACAAGAGGCAGGTAAATTACCTGTAAATTATGCAGGTTTTTTTGGCAATACAGTTGGTACTGGTAATGCAGATTTTACAGCAGCAGCAACCAGTGCAACCCCTGCAGTAGTGCATATTAAAACAAGAACAAAGGCAAAGCAAGTAAGTTCTAGCCAACAAAGACAAAGAAGTCCATTTTCCGATTTTTTTGGAGATGACTTTGGTGATTTTTTTGGCGGGGGGCCCAGAATTCAACCCGAGCAACGAGCAAGTGGTAGTGGAGTACTCATTACGCAAGATGGATATATTGTTACCAATAACCATGTTATAGAAGGTGCCGATGAAATTAATGTAACCCTTGCCAACAAAAAATCATACAAAGCCACTTTGATTGGTCAAGACCCTAACAGTGATTTGGCAGTAATTAAAATTGAGGGGAAAACATTTCCTTACATGATATATGGAAATAGTGACGAAGCAAAACTAGGTCAATGGGTTTTAGCCATTGGATATCCATTTAGTTTAGATGTAACGGTTACAGCTGGTATTATTAGTGCTAAATCAAGATCAATTGGTATTAATAGCAGGCAAGCCAATAATCCAGTAGAATCGTTCATTCAAACAGACGCTGCGGTAAATCCAGGCAATAGTGGCGGTGCTTTAATTAATACCAATGGTGAATTAGTGGGTATTAACTCGGCCATTGCCTCCCCCACTGGATCATACGCAGGATACTCATACGCTATCCCAGTAAATATGGTGAAGAAAATAGTAACAGATATTGTCAAATTTGGTACCGTACAACGTGCTTATATAGGTATTGAATTTCTTCCAGAAATCTTAACTGAATCCGATGAAAAGGGTCTTGATGCAAAATATGGTTCAAAATGGCGTACTACAGAAGGAGTATTCATTACAAATGTTTTAGCTGGCGGTGCTGCTGACGTTGCAGGTTTAAAGGCAGAGGACATTTTAATTAAGTTGAATGGAGTCCCAATTACAAGTAACTCAGAATTACAAGAACAGATATCCCGCTATAAACCAGGCGATAAAATTACGGTAACCTATAAACGTGCAGGAAAAGAAACTGTAGCAAACGTTACACTGAAAAACAAAGCAGGAAATACAGATGTTGTAAAAAATAGCTCTGTAATGGAAAAGCTGGGAGGCGAATTGGTTAACCTCGATAAAAAAATTGCAGCAGCCAATGAAGTTACCGGTGGTGTTGTGGTAAAGAAAGTGGGCAACGGCTTATTGAGTAAGAGTAGAATGGAAGATGGCTTTGTAATTACTGGAGTAAATGGAAAAGAAATAAATAATATTGATGAGTTAAAAGCGGTACTGAGTGCCATTAAAAATGGCAACATCAGATTGGATGGATTCTACCCTGGTTTTGAAGGAAGGTACACTTATCCACTAAAATTAAACGATGAATAATTGAGTTGTTTTTCATCGAAGATCATCTAAACAAAAATGCCTCGATTTGATTCGGGGCATTTTTAATTTACAATCATAATACCTTTTAAATTTCAGGTTAGTTCATCCTAATTATTTAGTTCAGGCAATTGTATAATGTTAAATTGATTCGTAAACTATATACTCACCCGCTTGTAATTCAAAGCTTTCATTCTCGGAAAATGAAAATACCAACTCACTAAAAATATTTCTAAAATTCCCCTTTAGCCAAGAATGATTTACGTTAATATTTAACTTAGATTTTGAGGAAATATTTAAAATCACCAAAACTACAGAAGTATCTTTTTTTCTTAAGAAGGCCATTAATTCATTGTTATTATTAGAAGGTAACACAAAAGTTTCTCCTGTTGTAATGGCAGGATTATGTTTTTTTAAATTTGCTAAAGTTTTATAAAAGTCATGGAGATCAATTGGGTCATTCCATTCTATTACATCTTTATCAAAAAATTGAAGCCGCTTTTGATTCATGGATTCTTGACCACTATAAATGAGGGGCATCCCTTGCCAAGTAAAACAAAATACAGCCCAAGCTTTGGCCGTAATTCCATACTTTTCCCATTCAGTTCCATTCCAACTATTTTCATCATGATTGGACGTGAAAAATAATTTGATAGCACCTATTGGATATTGAGTATAGGCATGTAGTACATTACGAATATCATGCAATGTGGCTTCCCCTTTAACATGCCTTCCAGTTTCATGCATCCACCACCATGCATAGGTTGCATCAAAAGCTTGATGATAATCTACTACCTCACATTCTGCTAACCAAAACAAGTGTTTTATTTGCTCACAGCTTCTACGAGCATTAATCCAAAAATCAAGTGGTACCAAATGCGCCATATCACATCTAAAGCCATCAATATCATATTCTTTTACCCAAAAAAGCATGGCATCAATGAGTGCTGCTCGCATTTGGGGCACATCAAAATTCAAATCAATTACATCATGCCATCCATTTTTTTCTGTGAAATTTCCCGCTTCATCTTGCATCATCCAATCGGGATGCTCAATAGTCCAATGGTGATCCCAGCCAGTATGATTGGCAACCCAGTCTATAATAATGTTGAATCCTAATTGATGCGCCTCTGCAACCAGTTGCTTAAAATCATCCAGTGTTCCAAATTCAGGATTAATGCAAGTATAACTACTACAAGCATAATAACTACCTAATGTTCCCTGCCTTACTTTTTTACTAATTGGTGTGATGGGCATCAGCCATAAAATAGTCACACCCATATCTTTTAAACGAGGCAATTGTTTTGCGAAAGCATTGAATGTACCTTCTTGGGTGTATTGCCTGATATTAACTTCATACATGGTTGCGCCTGTTGCCCACGCTACTGTTGAAAAATTTGTACCCATTTTTATTGAATATAGGAGAAAGATAAGGGATTATCTCTTGAAATAGGAGAAACACCCACTGAGTAATACAACAATCAATGCTCCTGCAACATTTAACCATAAAAATCCTAAGCCAATAATATCATATTTATCTAAGAGAAATAATAAAATGACCATGCACTCACCAATAACTGCAGCCCAGAAAACAGCATTACTCTTTATTTTTTTAAAATAAAAAGCAACTAAAAAAATTCCTAAAATTACTCCGTAAAACAAAGATCCCAACATATTTACTGCCTCAATTAAACTACCCATTCCAGTTGCAAATTCAGCGGTTATTATGCAAAATATACCCCATCCAAATGTATAGTATTTAGAAAAAGCATATTCTTGTTTTTCTTTTATTTCTGCAGGTAAATTAGACTCCTTGCTAAACCTACAATGAAAATCAATCATTGTACAGGATGCCAGTGAATTCAATGCAGCAGCAATAGATCCCCAAGCAGCTAAGAAAATAATAGCAATCAATAAACCAACTAAACCCTTGGGTAAAAAATCTACAACAAAGCGTAAAAATATATAGTTGGTATCATTGGTATCTGCTCCTGGTATAGCTTTTTTTAATACCGCTTTATATGATTGTTTAATTTTATTTAAGTCTGCAGATCCTTTAGCCAGGCTGTCTTTATAATTGTTAGTTTGTTTAATGATAAATAATTGGCTATTGGCCTGCTGAACAAATTGCTTATCATTAAACTGTTGTTGAATTGCTAATAATGAATCACGATAAGGGGTTTGCATTGCTTTTTGTTCAACCGCCTTATTAAAGAAAACTGGAGCTGGATTAAACTGATAAAAAGTAAATAGCAATACGCCCAATAATAAAATGAAAAACTGCATGGGCACTTTAACCAATCCATTCATTAGTAACCCAAGCCTGCTTTCTGTGGTATCTTTTGCAGTTAAATATCTACCTACCTGCGATTGATCAGTTCCAAAATAAGACAACGCTAAAAAAAAGCCACCAATCACCCCACTAATCAAATTGTATCGGTCTTTCCAATCAAATCCGTTTTCATTAAAGCCTGTAGTGATAATATTCATTTTACCCGATGCTCCACTGATAGCCAATGCATTAGAAAATCCAATATTGGCGGGTAAATGCGTAACAATTAAATAGCCCGCAATAAACATTCCTACAAAAATAATACCTAATTGAAGCTGTTGTGTATAGGCTACCGCTTTGGCACCTCCACTAACAGTGTATACAATTAACAATCCACCCATTACTATATTGGTATAAAAAATATCCCAACCCATTAATGAAGACAAAATAATAGAAGGTGCATAAATGCTAATACCGGTAGATAAACCGCGAGAAATTAAAAATAAAGAGGAAGTAAATATTCGCGTTTTTAAATCAAAACGTTGTTCTAGAAATTCGTAAGCAGTAAAAACTTTTAGTTTACTAAACAAAGGAACAAAAGTAATGCTCAAAATGACCATCGCAATGGGTAGACCAAAATAATATTGCACAAATCGCATTCCATCCGTAAACGCTTGGCCAGGTGCTGATAAAAAAGTAATAGCACTTGCCTGAGTACCCATAATACTTAAGAGTACCAAGTACCAAGGCATACTTCTATTACTTAAAAAGTATCCTTCTAAATTTTTGCTGGTACGACTTTTATATAAGCCATACACTACAATAGTTACCAATGTAAATATTAATACAAACCAGTCTAGTTTACTCATGAAAAGTGTTTAGTAAGCCAGAAAAAAAATATTATCAGCAGCACCAAAAAAAATAGTACAAATAAATACCAATTTCTCCAACTACCAAATACAGGTGTTTTCTTATCCATTTATTTTGATTTTGAACTCATGATACTTCCGCCTAATAAACCTAATACCAATCCAATGATCAGTCCTATCTTAACATTTTTTATAAAAAACCCAACTCCCACTCCTATTAATATAATGGTGAGAAATCCTATTTTTTTTCTTTGTTTCATTCTAGTTATTTTTTGGCAGGCATGCCAATAATATTAGCCAGTAAACGATAAGATCCACTTATACCTGCTGGTAATTGACGAAATAATACCAAACTAATGTATGTAATATTCCCTTCCCCGTATTGAGCAGTAATCAAACTCCCATTAGATTCAATTTCACCAGTATCATTCATACCCAAAATAGCTTCATAGGGTGCAGCAATGGGATTAGCTTGATAGGTACTTCTTTCCTGTATCCATCCATCAAAATCTTTACTGGTAATAGTATTGGGGTAATTTAAAAAAGAATGATTGGGCAATAAAAAATGAACTTTGGCATTTTCTTCAGTTACTCGAATGCCACTCATTGAAAAAGGATAAGGTCCTACTTTTACTTTTTTCAAGCCTACTTGATTGCTTTTTAAATATTGTACTATTAAATGACCCCCATTTTCTACAAAACGATTTAGTATATCATTTTTTGTAGTTAACCATTCATATATATTAAACGCCCTGATACCTACTATAATAACATCATACTTTTTTAAAGTTGCATCGGTTATATCTGCTTCGCGTAAATAATTGATTGTATATCCTAATTGCTCTAAAGCTTCTGGCACTAAATCTCCCGCACCAATAATATAAGCAACCCGTTTAGGAACAGTAACAATTTTATCTTTCACTATCGTAACCATATCTTTATAGAAATAGTTGATAGATGGAATATGATCGTATTTAATTGTTTTTAAATAATGCGAATAAACATATTTTTTATCGGCGATGGAATAAGATACTTCTGCAGAAAGTTTAAAAGGAACTTTATTTGCAAATATTTTCTTAAGCTCCAGTGGATAGGAATATAGCCCACCTGCTTCTACATTCATCACTGTATCTGTAGAAAAAATGGGGGATTCACCATCTAAAATGCGAATGGTTAATGGCAATGCGTTTGCATTAAAATTGGTTTTGTATTGTAATAATAGGGATGAGACTGGCTGCTGTTCTTTTTTGGTTGATACAACATTTGCTAAAACCACGTCTTTATTTAAAGAAATAACAATGGGTGCAATTACATTCAATGGTTGATATACTTCGCCACGAACAGGATCTACATATTTATATTGCACTGGCCTTTCAACCATAAAACTAATTCCACTCATACTAAAAACAAATTGGGCCGTAAATGCAGGATCAGATTCAGCCTTACCTACTTGTTGAAAATCATCTACAGAAAAATTTCCGATATCTACCAATGGTTTAGCCAACCAATAAGGTTGTGAAAAAGGTTTGCCAGGTGCAACTACAAAAGATTTTACAAAGGCCCAATTTGCATTTTGTGCGAGACGCAATTGTACACTGGTATCGAATGATTTTTCCGCTGCTGTATTTAATAAAATTTGATCTAGCTGAATGGGTACATTATTTCGCTTATTCACCAAAAAAGAAACTGCAAGTTTTTCTCCGGGAATTGCATATTCTACTGAGGTTGTAGCTTCCGCAAAAATACTACTACAATCAATAATCAATTGCTCCAGTTCAGCCTTCTTTTGTTGCCACCATAACCCTTTATAGCTTAATCCTTGAACTAATTTATATAATTCAACAAGTGGCTCAACCGATTTACCTGGATTTTCAAAATCAAATGATTTAATTAATTCATTGATGGATGTTTGAATAGGTAATCCTTCGTTTGGAATTCTAGACCAATTGGTTACAATACCCTCCATTAAATCTTGCTTTGCTGTATCACCAGCCAGGGTTATAAAATATTCAAACAAGGGGCCCTTGCGCCTAGGCCTACCTTCGCCCTGGCTCTTGTGCATGCTTCTTGCTTCTCCACCAATTTCCCCATAGCTTTTTCCTAATAAAGCATTATAAATCCCTGCATCTATTTTTAACTGATTATCACTAGTTGTATTGGCACCTCCAAAATTAAACGTGTTCCACAAGAGTCGCTTTGCTTGCCAAGGTTCTACACCCAATTCTAGTTGCTCGGGAAAACGTTTAGGATCTGCTGCTGCTACAAAAGCTTCTTGAGATAAAATGGCCGATGAAGCGTGATGGCCATGACCAGCACGAGCATCACCTGGGAAACGATTGATAATGATATCGGGTTGAAATTTTCTAATCACCCAAACAATATCTGCCAACACTTTTTGTCTATTCCAAAATCGCAAGGTTTCTTCAGCAGTTTTACTAAACCCAAATTCATAGGCACTGGAGAAATATTGTTCAGCCCCGTCAATTCTTCTTGCTGCTAATAATTCTTGGGTTCTAATTAATCCGAGTTCTACTCCTTGTTCGCTTCCTATTAAGTTTTGTCCACCATCTCCTCTTGTAAGACTTAAATAAGCAGTTCTATAATTTTTTTCTTTCGCTAAATAAGGTAAGAAACTATTATTCTCATCATCTGGATGCGCTGCTATATACAGCACACTTCCCAGTACATTCAATTTTTTTAACTGTGCATATATTTCTGCACTGTTTTTTGAAGCAGGCATTTGTGCATGCAATGGAGTACTATGCATGAATATGAACATATTCATCAACAAAAAGTAGAAAAATAGATACAAAATTGGTTGAGCCTTCTGCTTCATGTTGTTCATAGCATTTACAAGAATTATGAAATTATATTTTTCGTTCTGCGATACGATAAAAATACTCATAAGATGGATAATGCCAACTAAAATAATATTACAGGTTACATGAGCTCTTTAATGTGCTAAATACTGCTGAATTTTTTCATGAATAGCTTTACTCAAAGGAACATTGGGCATCCTTAAGTAGTTTTGAATTAATCCTAGTTCTGCCATAAAGGCTTTTACCCCAGCAGGATTATTTTCTACAAACATCAACTCATAGGCTTCTATTAATGGATCATTAAGCTCTTTAGCAGCAGTAAAATTTTGAGCTAAGCAATGCCTTACCATATCACTAAAAACTTTAGGAAATGCGTTTCCTACCACACTAATTACACCTTCCATTCCACAGGCTAATTGAGGCAAAGCCAATGCATCATCTCCACTCACTACTAAAAAATGAGCAGGTTTATCCCGAAGAATTTGCATACACTGCCCCATATCTCCGCTAGCTTCTTTAATACCAATAATTTGTTCAATTTCGTTTGCCAATCGTAAAGTTGTACTAGCTGCAATATTTCTTCCTGTACGGCCTGGTACATTGTATAGTATAATGGGTTTAGGTGATGCAGCTGCAACCATTTTATAATGCTGATAAATACCTTCCTGAGATGGCTTATTGTAATACGGAGATGCACTTAAAACCGCCGTTGCTTTATCTAAAGGGAAATGATGTAAGTCATGTATCAAATCTGCTGTATCATTTCCACCAATGCCTACTACAATAGGAACTCTATTAGCCACTTGTTCGTATGTATAATTTAGAATATCTATTTTTTCTGCATTAGATAATACGGGAGTTTCCCCAGTAGTTCCTAAACTAACCAAATATTCCACTCCCCCATGTATCATGGCATTGATAACTTTACCCAGCGCATCAAAGTCTATTGTATTCTCTTTTGTAAATGGAGTAATCAATGCCACCCCAGTTCCTCTTAGTTGTTGTTGAATTAACATATACGCACTTTATAAATTTAGTTGAAGATTATGCAGGTATTTCTTCCCAAAAACCCATTTTACCATATTTTTCAATTCGATCGTTGATTCTTTCGGCAGGTGCTTTATGCTTCAATTCTTGTAAAGATTTAACGATACAGTTTTTTAAAATATCAGCAGCAGCCTGATAGTCCCAATGTGCACCCCCGATTGGTTCTTGCACTATTTCATCTACTAATCCAAATCCTTTCATATCTTTTGCAGTTAGCTTTAATTGCTCAGCAGCCGTTTCTTTTTTATCCCAACTACGCCATAAAATAGAACTACAACTTTCTGGAGAAATTACGGTGTACCAAGTATTTTCCATCATCAATACTTTATCTCCCACACCAATACCTAATGCACCTCCACTTGCACCCTCTCCAATAATCACTATAATTACGGGTACTTTTAAACGAATCATTTCGTAAATATTTCGAGCAATTGCCTCTCCTTGACCACGTTCTTCTGCTTCTAAACCGGGGAAAGCACCTGGAGTATCAATGAGCGCAATAACAGGCTTATTAAATTTTTCTGCTAGGCGCATTAATCGCAATGCCTTTCTATACCCTTCGGGATTGGCCATACCAAAATTACGCATCTGACGCATTTTGGTGTTCACCCCTTTTTGTTGACCTAAGATCATGACCGTTTCTCCATCTATTTGAGCGAACCCGCCAACCATGGCCTTGTCATCTTTTACATTTCTATCACCATGCAGCTCAACAAAATTGGTGCACATGTTTTCTATGTATTTAAGAGTATACGGACGGTCTGGATGACGACTCAGTTGAACCCTTTGCCAAGGAGTGAGTTGCTCTGTAATTTCCCTTCGCTTATCTATAATAGAATCTTCTAATTGCTTTAGTGTAGCTGTATAATCTATCTTAGGATTTTTTTCTGCTAGTTTTTTTGTATCGTCAATTTGCTCGTATAATTCTTTGATCGGTTTCTCAAAATCTAAAAATTGTCGGTTGGGGTATTGAGGCATTTTGATTGATTAAGTAGGTAAAAATAAGGATTGCTTTTTTTTTCGAAAAGATTTGTTTAAAAAAGCCTTTTACCCTTATCTTTGCCGTCCCTAAAAATACCTGAAAGGGTAAAAAAGGTATGGATCGGTAGTTCAGTTGGTTAGAATGCCGCCCTGTCACGGCGGAGGTCGCGGGTTCGAGTCCCGTCCGGTCCGCACACTGAACAAGTAAAACTTAAAAAAGCCTGT
>JAVHPL010000151.1:0-1935 GCA_036170555.1 Sediminibacterium sp.
AAATTCAAAAACCAAACGAAATACAACAGAAGAACCGATACTTTACTCCCAATAGATACCTTACGGCGACATCGGTCAACTTAAAAGTATACCGCAAAGCCCCGCAAAGGTTTTTTAATGCGGGGCTTTTTTTTGGGGCTTTGCGGATACTTTTCTATTTGTTGCACGCCATTTTATGACCCAGCAATTTATCATATCTTGCGACTTCAAAACTAACAATGGACAGAACAATTGACATCGAAACTAATCCTGAAAACTTAAATGAATGGGTAAGACAAAGTATTGACCTGTTTAGGAACTCAAACTATCTTGACCAAATATTAGAAGTATATCCCTTTCAAATTGCAGCACCAGAAAGACTCGATGCAGGAATTAGACGCAGAATTATTGCAGCTCATCAAGGGCGGAGAACAGAAGAATTAATGGAACTTTTAAAAGGTTTGACGAAGTTTCTTTACGAAGACCCAATTTGGTATTTACTTAAAAATATTGAAGGCTGCATTGACAATAATCCAAGGCAAATACAAAGAATTGCTGAATCCTTATATTCAATGACAGCAGAAGAAACCGTTGTAAGGCTTGAAGCAGCCCCCAAATTAAATACTCAAATGGGTCCTATGTTCAATGGTTGGTTAAGACGGAATTTTACCCCTTTAGGCTTAGATGCATTTCAAAGGTCGACACGTGGAGTTTGCATACTTGATTCAAGCGAAGAAGTCGGAAAAGAATTTATTAATGATACACTTCATCAAAATCTTGCAAAACGTCCTGACCTAATAGCAAAAGTAAACCGACAAGTAATTATTGGTGAAGCAAAATGGATTGGTCAGCCGGGCGGCAACCAAGAAAAGCAAGTGCAAGAGGTATTAAATTTTTGTAGACATCAACGTGGCAATGTAATCAGAATAGGTGTAGTTGATGGATTTCCTTGGTCTGTTTTTAACATAAATCATAGACTGGTTAATAACAAAGAAGCTGTTAACTTACAAGAATCAGAATACGACATGGTAAGTGCTTTATTGTTGCAAACTTATTTGCAGAGGTTTCTTTAAATCTGAATTAGTCAAGTGATATATATTCAAAGAAGTTACATTTTATTTTCTCTTTTTTAAAGTTGCTTTTAACAACAGATAATGATTGGGTAGAATTATCAATGCCAATCCATTTTCTTTTCAGTTCATTCGCAACAAATAAAGTTGAACCGCTTCCAGCAAAGCAATCAAGGACAACGGAATCTTCATTAGAAGAATTTAAAATAATTCTACGGAGCATATCATGATTTTTTTGAGTTGGATAGTCAACATAAGACAACCCCTTATCTTTGAATTCCCAAACATCTTGAACCTTTTTTCCTTTGTGTTCTTTAGCAAAAATTATTTTTCTCGGATTACCATTTTCAGACCATTCAATTAATCCCTGCATATCAAGCCGTGTCAATTCTTCCCTACTATAACGCCAATGCCTTCCTTTGGGAGGCATCATTCCATTCCATTCCTTTCCAGTATCACCATCAATTGTTTCACCTGGAGCATGCAATGGATTAGTAGTATATCGACCATATTTTGGATGAATCTTTGGAAAAAAAATATCTTCCTCTTCTTTTGTAAGTTCTTCTTTTATTTCATTCCAAATATTCTTGTCTCGTTCTTTTGCATAAAACAAAACAATATCAGAATAGTTACCATAGGCATTTCTTGCGAAATTTTTTGGGTTGCATTTTATACGTGTTATATCATTTATGAAGTTATTATAGCCAAATACTTCATCCATAACAATTTTCACATAATGACCTATTTTTTTATCAATATGCAAATAGATACTTCCATTTTCAGAAAGTAACTCTCTTAGCAAAAAAAGTCTCTTTCTTAAGAATTCTAAAAAGTCGCCGTGCAATAATTTATCAGAGTAAGCATGGTCATTGTCAAGATTAGAAAA
>JAVHPL010000152.1:0-9928 GCA_036170555.1 Sediminibacterium sp.
GGGTTGGTGGTAGCTTGGCATATTTTGAACAATAAAAAACTTGAATGACACATTTATTTTCGGAAAATACCAGAAATATTTTAGGTCTACAATTACCAACAGATCCTAGATGGGTAAACTTAGCTGCTATTTCATTGGAAGAAATTTTAACCGATCATGCATACTGTGAACAAAAAGCTGCCCTTACTTGCATTTCTTATATACAACGCTATTCCGATAAAAAAGAATTGGTAGAACAATTAGCCCCAATTGTTACCGAAGAATGGGGGCATTTTAGGCAAGTATTATCCGAGCTACATAAACGAGGTTTACCATTAGGAAAGCAACGAAAAGATGAATATGTAAACCAGTTATTGCTGTTTCAAAAAAAGGGAGGTCATATAGAAGATAGACTCCTAGATCAATTACTTACTATGGCATTAATAGAAGCCAGAAGTTGCGAAAGATTTAAACGACTTAGTGAAGGATTAGAAGATGAATATCTAAGATCTTTCTATAGAAAATTCATGGAAAGCGAAGCAGGACATTATACCCTATTTATAACTTTAGCCGAAACCTATATGGCTAAGGAAAAAGTAAGAATACGCTGGAAAGAATGGCTAGCACATGAAATAGATATCATGAAAGCATTAACAATTAGGGGTGATCGCATTCATTAAATTTCCTAACTAATTCTATACAATGTGATTTAATAAAAAGACCTCTAGTTTTACTAGAGGTCTTTTAGTATGGTGTTGAGTTCTGATTATTCTTGAACGATTATTCTTGAACCCTGAATTCTACTCGTCTATTTTGAGCTCTACCTTTTGCCGTTTTATTACTATCAATAGGTTTAGAACTACCGAAGCCGTCAGTAAGCAATCTTTCAGCAGCAATTTTTTTACTAGCTAAATAAGCTTTCACCGCATTCGCTCTTTTTAGAGACAATGCTTTGTTGATTTTATCAGAGCCAGTATTATCAGTATGACCATCTACATACAATTTTAAAGTAGGATATTCATTCATAGCCTTTAATACTTTATTCAGCTCAGCTTTAGATTTAGCAGTTAAAACAGCACTACCAGATACAAACTGAACTTGTTTGTAATCAAACTTAAATTGTTCTTTCAACTCAGGACAACCATAGTTTGCAACCGTTCCTTTAACTGTTTTACATTTATCTTCTTCATCATTCACCAAATCGCCATCTGTATCAGGAATAGGACATCCTTGATAACGTGCTAAACCTGGAACGGAAGGACATTTATCTTCTTCATCATTAATGCCATCCTTATCAGTATCAGGAATAGGACATCCTTGATATTTAGCTAATCCTGCTTCAGTAATACATTTATCGTTCTCATCATTAATACCATCTTTATCAGTATCAGGTACAGGACATCCTTGATATTTAGCTAGTCCTGCTTCAGTAGGGCATTTATCGTCTTTGTCTAAAATTCCATCTCCATCTGTATCTTTTTCAACTACTGGAGGCGGTGGTGGTGGAGGGGTAACTACAACTGGTTTAGATTTCTCTTTTAAAGGTGAAGCAATACCTATTGTATAAGCCAGATGGTTAACGGCTAAGTTAGAAATAGCAGGGCGATACAAGAATTGAGTATTTAAAAAAGTTCCTTCACCAAGACCTATTTGTAATCCTGCACCAGTGTTACCTTGTGCTGCATAATAAGTTCCACTATACATAGACGCTCCTAACCCAAAAGTTAAGTAAGGCACAACTATATATTTATCAGTTAAGAGCTTAACATTTAAATTGGCATCTACTTCCATTAAAAATTTTGCATTTGTTGATGGAGTAACACCAGATTTTGGATAAAAAGGATATTTAGTAAAAGTACCAGCCAAACTTCCCATAAAATCAATTTGTTCAGTAAGGCCTTTAAAATATTGAAGACTTAACCCAGGAGTCATTTCAGAACCCTTGGCCCACTGTTGTTTAGACATCACAGTAGAAAGCGAATTTTTGCTGATTCGTTCAGCGGTATACATATCATTCATAAAAAATGATAGGCCAAAACTTGGTCTTTTTTTATAGCTAGTTGGGGTTTGAGCAACTACCGTAGTAACCATTCCAATAACTATTAAAGAGAACAGAAATTTCTTCATAAACAGGTTTTTATTAATTGTTGCAAAAATACAGTTAGAAATTGACTTTATAAAATTAAGATAACTTTATATTATGGTTATTTTATTGATTTTTAGGCTTTTCAATTACTTCTATTTTCACTTTAGTAAGCCCACTGGAAATAAAATTGAGCTCTTGGGCTGCAATGCGACTTAAATCTATCACCCTCCCCTTTTTTTTCATTCTAGGATGCATTCTATCATTGATTCTAACAACTACTGCTTTACCATTTTTTAAGTTAGTAACCCTTACCCAAGTATTAAGTTTAACATGGTTACTTGCACCAGTAAACTTTCTATTTCTAAAAATTTCACCAGTAGCTGTTTTAGTTCCATCTAAGTTGGCACTATAAAAACTGGCAATCCCTTTAAAATGTTTACCGCTAAGCACAACAGAATCTGGCTTAATGATAGAATCGAGTAACGGAATGGTATCTGAGAACTGCCCAATTGTATCAGTTGTATCAGTCTTTAAAATAACGGTATCAACCAATGGGCTTTTAGCTTCATTACTATATAACACTGGGGTAAAGTATAGGATGCTAATAAATATGATAGAAGTAATAAATCGAAACATATAATAAATTAATTTAATTATAATTAAAAGTCCAGTAAAAAATACAATGGTTCTTTGTTTTGGCAGTATTAGCCAAATACTATGCCAAATACCTACTTTAGCAAGACAAATTAAAAATAAAAAAATTAATTAATTGTAATTATGTGACTTATGTATAATAAAAATAAATAATGTATTTAGCTTAATTCTACCACTTCCACTACTGCATTTAAGTTTAATGCACCATGAATATGTGGAAATACTTCATCAATAGAGCCAGCCAACTCAAAAACTAAAGGTCTGTTTACCTTTTCCTTTTCAATTTTGAGTTTAACAAGCCCTTTTCTTCCTTGGTAATATCTAGAAAGTACCCCATCAACCTGATCTTCGGTACTACAATGCATAAAACCTTCTACGCCAAGGGTGGCAGCTTCATATTGGCCTTTTTCTAAGGCATTTTCCCATTCTGCTTTGGTTGTTATATGGTATATATAATCTGAATTCATACTAATCAATTAAATATTTCTTTTTATTCGCTGTTCTAATAACATCAAATCTGCAATAATTATTGCAGTCATTGCCTCTAAAACTACTGGAACTCTTAATGCAATACACAAATCGTGCCTACCTTTTACAGAAAACACTTCCTTTTGGTTGGTTTCCCAGTTCCAAGATACTTGTTCTTTAGGTGTGGATGAAGTAGGTTTTACAGCTATTCTATAAATCAATTCATTTCCATTGGTTATTCCACCTACCACTCCCCCTGCATGGTTGGTGTTGGTTTTGCCTGTACTATTTTCTATAGTATCATTATGGGCTGTTCCAAACATTTTAGCAGCAGCAAATCCTGTTCCAAACTCAATTCCTCTAACCGCAGGAATAGAAAATACAGCATGACTAATTAAAGATTCAACAGAATTAAAAAAATGTTCACCCAACCCAACAGGCAACCCATTCACTTTACATTCTACTATTCCACCTACACTATCTTTTGCATCAATTGCTTTTTGTAACCCTACTTCTACATTAGTTTCACCACCAATTTCCGTAATAGTGGCCATGGTTTGTATTTGATGCATGGCCAATAATTTCTTAGCAATAACTCCTGCTGCCACTAAGCAAACAGTTAATCTACCACTAAAATGTCCACCACCTCTATAATCTTCATTTCCATTAAATTTAACATGCGCAGTAAAATCGGCATGACCTGGTCTTGGTACAGCCCTTTGTTTTTCATAATCACCACTTCTTGTATTATTATTCTCAAATAATATGGTGATGGGGGCTCCAGTTGTTTTTCCATTAAATATCCCACTTTTAAAAATGGGTAAATCTGTTTCCTTACGAGGTGTGGTTCCTTTTTGAACACCGCCTTTTCTTCGTTCTATATCCACTAAAAAATCATCAATGGTTAAGGGCAAGCCTGCAGAACAGCCATCAATTACAATTCCAACACTTTCGCCATGCGATTCACCAAAAATATGAATCCTAAATAATTGTCCTAGTGTGTTCATTGATTTCTATTATTAGTTGTTCTTTCCAAATCTTTTCATCTTTGCTCCTAATTGAACTAAATGGGTATAAAAATGAGGATATGATTTATTAATGGCATCTGCTGCTTCAATTTCAATATTACCAGATGCTTTTAAAGCAGCTACCGCACAAGCCATAGCAATTCTATGATCATGATGAGAATGCACTTTAGCTGATTTCACCAATCCACCTGCAAACCCTTTAACTAGCATCAGATCATCTTGTAAACTAATCTCTACACCCATTTTCGCAAACTCTTGTTGTAAAGTTAACCCTCTATTACTTTCCTTGTGTGCCAATCTTCCAACTCCTTCAATTATAGTAGTTCCTTCACAATAAGCAGCTAAAGCTACCAATGGCGGAAATAAATCTGGACAATCTGTTGCATTAAAATGAAATGCCTTCATAGGCATTGGCCCTACCTCAATTAGATTTTCTTGAATAGATATAGATGCTCCTGAATCTATTAAAGCCTGTAAAATGGCTTTATCTGCCTGAGTAGAAAATATATCTAATCCTTCTACAACAATTTTACCCGCAATTGCCCCTGCTACTAATAAAAAAGCAGCTCCGCTCCAATCTCCTTCTACCTGATATGTAATGGATTCTTTTACAATTTTTAATTTCGGTTGAATAAAAGTAAATCTTTCATAATTTTCATTCATCACTTCCCATCCAAAAAAATTCATAATCTGCAGTGTAAGATCTATATACGGTTTACTCTTTAAATCCTTCACTTGTATGCATACACCATCCGCACCTGCTGCTCCATAAGCCATCAATAACCCAGTTAAAAACTGCGAGCTCAATGAGCCATTTATTTCAATATCCACTGGCTTCAAAGGCCCTTGAATTTGAAGAGGTAATTTTCCCTCATTCGATTTAATTGAAACACCTAATTGCGGAAATACTTCATCAAAAAAATGCATAGGCCTGCTCAATAAGCTTCCTGTTCCATTTATTGTTAATGGCAAATTACTTAATGCTGCTAATGGTGTAAACATCCTAATTCCCAATCCGCTTTCACCACAATTCATTTCGTTGGCAATAGGAGAAACACCATTAGATTGTACAATCAAATTGCCAGTGAGCACATCTGTTTCAATGGAAGCACCCAAAATTTTAATCACGTCTATTGCAGCCAAATCATCATTGCTATTTCCAGGATTAATAATTTTCGTAATTCCTTTAAAAAGTAATGCTGCTGCACAAGCACGCTGCATACTGCTTTTACTTGCTGCCGCATGAATATGACCATAAATAGTGGATGGCTGTATTGTTACATGCATGGCTACTGTTCACTTAATTTATTAAAATTTCTTGAAAATATCTTGCAATTGAACTAATAACAATGGCTGAATGATTCCCTTGCCAATTTTTGAAAGAAGAATATAATTAATGGAAACATTTTCTTTCTTCTTGTCTTTCAACAAAACCTTAAAAGTCTTTTTTGCATCAAATTCAACAATAGTGGGAAGTCCATATTTATTGAGTAGTGCAATTACTCGATCAGCTTCAGTAAAAAATTTTAACTGAAAAGACATCAATGCTGCATAAGTCATTCCAATACTAACTGCCTGGCCATGACTTAGTTCATAACTATTTTCAATTGCATGCCCTAAAGTATGTCCAAAATTGAGTAGTTTTCTTTCTCCTTTTTCAAATTCATCTTGTACCACTACTTTAATTTTAAGTAATGCATTTCGCTGAATAAGTTTTGCAAGTAATTGTTGATCTTTTCTATATTTTGAAATGCTTTGTAATTCAAGTTCTTTAAACATGGCAGCATCTTTAATACAAGCATGTTTAACAATTTCAGCAAACCCATTTTTCCATTCGGCAATTGGAAGTGATTTTAATAATGAGTAATCATACAACAAAAAAGAAGGTTGTTTTATTAATCCTACCATATTTTTATATATACCAACATCAATTCCGTTTTTACCCCCAACCGCAGCATCCACCATCGCCAATACCGTTGATGGAATAAAGCCAAATTCAATACCACGCATATAAATGCCCGCAACATAACCAGTGATATCTGTTATTACACCTCCTCCAAAACCAATCAATATAGTTTTACGATCAGCACCAAATTGTATAAGCTGATTAATCACCATATCTACCGTTTGCTGAACCTTATATTGTTCTCCGGGTTTTAATACAATCGTGTTCCAACCAGTTAACTTTTTACGGTGCGCATTAAATACATGCTCATCTGTAATAATCACTGCATTTTCTTTGGATACAAGTTTATCTAAATAAGCAAACTGTGCATCAAAGTAAAAAGTGGTTTTTTTACTGGAAAAAGAAATAGTCTTCTTCTGCATATTATGAATTCATGATTTTATTTTGATGGTTAATACTTTCCATATGTACTGCATCAAAATACTTGGTAATAAATTCTTTACCTAATCCTAAATTAGCGCCTTTTACATAAGCACGTTCTAAAATTTCATTCCAACGATTAGTTTGTAAAATAGTAATATTATTGTCTTTTTTATATTGTCCTATTTGATCTGCAACTTTCATCCTTTGCCCAAGCAATTGCATCAATTCATCATCTAAATGATTAATTTGAGAGCGCATTTTATTCATCTGTATATGCAGCTCTTCTGAATTAATATCTTCTTTTCTCCAAATAATTGCCTCAATCATTTCTCCCAATTTTTCTGGAGTAACTTGTTGTTTGGCATCACTCCATGCAGTATCTGGATCAATATGGCTTTCAATAATCAACCCATCAAAATCTAAGTCTATTGCTTTTTGAGCAACATCTAATAAAATATCTCTTCTTCCACAAATATGAGAAGGATCATTTATCATCAGCATCCCAGGATTGCGTCTTTTCATTTCAATTGCCAAATGCCACATGGGTGCATTGCGATATTCAGTATTTCCATAAGAACTAAATCCACGATGGATTAAACCAATATTCTTAATTCCTGCCTTGGCAACCCTTTCTACTGCGCCTATCCAAAGTTCTAAATCGGGGTTGATGGGATTTTTTATTAATACGGGAACATCTACTCCTTTAAGCGCATCCGCTACATCTTGAACACTAAATGGATTTACCGTAGTTCTTGCACCAATCCATAAAACGTCTACTCCAAAATGCAATGCATCTTCTACTTGTTTTGCAGTTGCTACTTCAATGGCAACTGGTAATCCTGTTTCTTTACGAGCTTTTTGTAACCAAGGCAACCCCTTCGTACCCACTCCTTCAAAACTACCTGGTCGGGTTCTAGGTTTCCAGATACCAGCACGTAGAATATCTACTTTGCCAGTAGCAGCAAGACGAATAGCAGTTTGCATTACTTGTTCTTCTGTTTCTGCACTGCAAGGGCCCGAAATAATCAAGGGTCTTTTGTTTAAAAGTTCAGTAATCTCAACTTTTTTTTGAAGCGTCTGTTCCATAAAATTTACACTTTGTTCTATTATACAAAAATGGCAATCCTACATTAATAATATACGTTACCGTCTTCCTCCGCTATCTGCATCATTCATTCTGATTCTTCTTCCTTTATAATTTTTACCATCCAATGAACGAATCATTTGTTGTGCAGCATTTTTTTCAATTTCTATCCAGCTATTCATGTCTTTCATATCAATTCGTCCTAGCACTTCTTTTTTAAGGTCACTCATATCTAATACGAATTGTAAAAAACTAGCTTTAAAAAAACCATCCTTGGTTCCAAGGTTTACAAATAATCTACTATACCCTCCACCACTACTATGGGAGGTTCTGCTTTCTCCTCTGTTTGCGTCTCTATCTCTAGTTCTACCTCTGTCTGAACTTCTTTCTCCGCCTCTTTCATAGGATCTTTCTGTAGGCTCCCTTCTTGTTCTATCACGTTCACGCAAATTTAAATCTTCCGCATTTTCGTAATATTTAAGGAAACGGTCAAACTCCATGGCAGCAACTCGTTTCAATACATCCTCTTTACTTACATCAGCAAATTTTTCTGCCAATAGTGGCTCATACGACTCATAATTGCCATGACTAATATCGGTACTTAATAATTTATCCATGAAGTGGAAAAATTGTTTTCTACATACATCTTTACCAGAAGGGATATCTAGTTTATGAAATTGAGAATTATTAATCCTTTCAATTTGTTTTAACTTATAAGCTTCCTTCGCATGAATAATAGAAACACAAATACCTTGAAGTCCTGCGCGTCCTGTTCTACCACTTCTATGTGTATAAATTTCAACATCATCTGGCAATTCATAGTTGATCACATGCGTAATACCTTGCACATCAATTCCTCTTGCAGCCACATCGGTAGCAATGAGTAGTTGCAAACTTTTATCTCTAAACTGCCCCATTACTTTATCGCGCTGGCCTTGAGTAAGATCTCCATGTAAAGCATCTATATCATACCCTTCCCTAGTTAGCCTTTCAGAAATCTCTTGTGCATCTAACTTAGTTCTTGTAAAAATAATCCCATAAATTCCTGGATTAAAATCAATGATTCTCTTTAAAGTTTCATATCGGTGCTGTGCAGAAGTAAGGTAGTATTGATGATCAATACTTTTGTTGGCCATATTTACTTTTCCTACAGTAACTTCCTTCGGATCTTTCATGTAGCGTTTGCTTACTTTACGAATTTCCGGAGGCATAGTGGCACTAAACAACCAAGTACTATCTCGTTGAGGAGTGTTTTTTAAAATAAATTCTATATCATCTTGAAATCCCATGTTCAGCATTTCATCCGCTTCATCTAATACCACATATTTTATTTGCTCTAAGTTGATGGCTTTTCTTTCAATTAAATCTATCAATCTACCAGGAGTAGCTACAATAATTTGTACACCTCTTTTTAGGTCCCGAATTTGTAAACCAATAGAAGCACCTCCATATACCGCCACAACAGAAATTCCTGTCATGTATTTTTTAAAGAGCTCTACCTCTTTTACAATTTGCATACATAGCTCTCTGGTAGGACAAACTACCAATGCTTGTGGATATTTAGCGGCTGCATCAATAATATGAAGCAATGGCAAGCCAAATGCGGCTGTTTTTCCTGTTCCAGTTTGTGCCAAACCAATGAAATCAGTAGTTCCACCTAATAAAATGGGTATTGCTTGTTCTTGTATTGCGGTTGGGTTCACATACCCCAACTCTGTGGTTGCTCGAATTAATCGCTCATCAATTCCCAACCCTTCGAATGTCATCATTTATTATAAAATTTGCGCAAAGGTACTTTTTATATAGGGCTTTGCTATGTTTTTTTACTTCAGGATACGCCTGATTCCGTTTGCTTTTTCTATTAGTTCTTTTAAATAATCATAATTCTCCTTTTCTAAACAAGATTTGAACTTTCTTAATTGGGCAATATGCTCGTTTAATACGTCCAAAACATTCTCTCTATTCTGCATAAAAATAGGTACCCAAGTAGCTGCATTACTCTTTGCTAACCTAACTGTACTCTCAAAACCACCACTAGCTAGCTCAAAAATGGCATCTTCCTCTCTTTCCTTCTCTAAAACCGTGTTTGCTAAGGCAAAAGAAGTAATATGTGAAATATGACTAATATAGGCAACATGGGTATCGTGGGCCGTTGCATCCATATATAAAATATGCATATTCAACCTATCATAAATTTTTTCAACCAATGCTACCGCATCTAAATCGCTTTCGGCTTTATTACATATAACAGTAGCTTTTTTTTCAAAAGCATTACGAACTGCCGCTGCAGGTCCACTATT
>JAVHPL010000153.1:0-9922 GCA_036170555.1 Sediminibacterium sp.
CGCTCAGCAAGAAAAATGATTCAGCCACGCGCAACTTCCTCGCCGATGGCTTGGATATTCTTCTATATTAAGTGTGCTAAGCTAAGGATTCTAAAGTTGCTTGAATGGCAGCAAAGTTAGGTAAATCACCAGGAGTAGCACATACTTCAGCATATTGTACCACACCATTTTTATCAACTACGAATGCGGCACGTTTACTTACTCCAGCCATTTCAAAAGCAGGGAATGTTTCATATAATACACCATAGGATTTTGCAGCATCTTTATTAAAATCACTTAACAAGGGGAAATTAAGGTTCTGTTCTGTTCTAAACTTGTCTAACACAAATAAAGAATCTACTGATACTCCAAATACTTGCGCATTGGTATTATTGTAAACACCTATATTATCCCGTACATTACAAAGTTCTGCCGTACATACTCCAGTAAAAGCTAATGGGAAGAATAGAATTACTACATTCTTTCCCTTTTGTTCTGAAAGACTTACTTTTTGTTTATCTGTGTTAAACAGTGCAAAATCGGGAGCTTGCTGCCCTTTTTGAATACTCATTGATTTAGTTTTAATTAATTAATTAAATGAAAAATATAAAACAGTTTATTACATAAAAAGTTCTTTTAGAATTCCATCTCTGGAACAAATTTAGGTACAGTAAGTTTACCAGCCGTTTTTGCTAAAATTTCTTCTACAGAAACACCCGGTGCGCGTTCCAATAGTACAAATCCTTCCGATGTGATATCTATAACTGCCAATTCAGTAACTACTTTTTTAACACAGCCCAACCCTGTTAATGGCAGGGAACACTTTGGTAATAGTTTACTCTCCCCTTTTGGATTAGTATGCATCATGGCTACGATTATATTTTTAGCGCTGGCAACTAAATCCATGGCCCCTCCCATACCTTTTACCATTTTCCCGGGAATTTTCCAATTAGCAATATCTCCACTTTCACTTACTTCCATAGCTCCTAATACAGTTAAATCTATTTTACCAGCCCTAATCATTCCAAAGCTTTCCGAACTGTCAAAAAAGGCACCACCAGGTATAACTGTAACTGTTTCTTTGCCAGCATTGATTAAATCAGCATCTATTGCGTCTTCACTAGGATAAGGCCCCATTCCCAAAATACCATTTTCACTTTGAAAAATAACGGTCATCCCTTCGGGAATATAATTAGAAACAAGGGTAGGAATACCAATACCAAGGTTTACATACATTCCATCTTTTAATTCCTTAGCTATTCTTTTTGCTATTCCAAATTTGTCTAGCATACATTACAATTTAACAGTTTTTCGTTCAATTCGTTTTTCATAATTAGTTCCTTCAAATATTCTATGAACATAAATACCAGCAACATGAACATCATCTGGATCAATTTCGCCTGGCTCAACTAATTGTTCTACCTCAGCAATGGTAATTGATCCTGCTTTTGCCATAGAAGTAGAAAAGTTTCTGGTAGTTTTTCTAAAAACAAGATTACCCAAGCGATCTCCCTTCCATGCTTTTACAATAGCAAAATCGGCATGAAGTGCTTGTTCTAATAAATACATTTTACCTCCGAAAGATCTTACTTCTTTACCTTCAGCAATTTCAGTTCCAAATCCTGCAGGTGTAAAAAAAGCAGGTATTCCCATACCAGCCATGGCAATTCTTGTTGCTAAAGTACCTTGTGGAATCAAATCAACTTCTAATTCTCCATTAAGAAGTTGCTGTTCAAATACTGCATTTTCTCCTACATAGCTACTAATCATTTTTTTAATTTGCCGCGTTTTCAATAATAAACCTAGTCCAAAATCATCAACACCAGCATTATTAGAAATACAAGTAAGATTATTAATACCACTTTTAACCAATGCGGCAATGGAATTTTCGGGTATGCCATTTAACCCAAATCCGCCCAACATGATGCAGGCTCCGTTTTCAATATTGGCTATAGCAATTTCTGCATTTTTACATATTTTATTCATCATTATTGCGTATTTTTTTTGCTTGTATCTAATAGTAAATTTCTTTCTCGCTTAGACACATTTTCAACAGAATCTATCAACTCTTTAAACAAGTTTGGATTAGATTCATAAAATTTATAACTGGCATAAAAATTTCCCTTAGTAATACCATAAGATCTAAATATTTGATCGTAGACTCTAAGGTTCTCATATTGGAATTTCTTAGCAGTATCGTTAGCAGTAAGCCTTATATAATATTCATCTGCTTTTAACATATCCCAAACCACATATTTCATTTGATTTATGGGAAGTCTTTCTTTTGAATATGTATGTGTAGAACAATTACTAAAAGCCATAAATAAAGACAATGCTACTATAATAAAGTAATTTCTCACAGTAATTCTTGTTTATATTTAGTAGCATTCACAACATCTAGTACACCAAGCACTTCAATTATTTTAGCTTTTTCTTCTGTTGTACCTTTTTTAAAAATACCTATTAATTCTTGCGATTTCCCTTGCATAAAAAAAGATAAGATCATAGTATTTGGATTTTCTTTATTAAATGCATGTAATTGAATGAGTGATTGCAAAATATTAGCACGTGCCTCATTTTCATTTTCAATTAACTTATCTAAACCAGCTCTATAATAACTATAAATTACATCATGAATAATATTGTATCGGCTATTGATTAAATTTTCATTTAACCAATAACGATTTCTTAATCCATCAAAAACACGCCAACCACTAATACCTTTCCCCTCTGGAGCATTGTTTACAATATTCTGTGCTTTCCTAAAATAAAGATCCCCTGTTTTTGGAGAAAAAGAATCGTAGTCTAAGCCAATAATCATGTAAGCGTAATATGCTAAAACAGCCGTTAAGTTAGCAACTCCAGCATCTGTTCCTTGTACCCTATTCTCATTGAATTCTATGGGCTGAAATTCTACATATTTAAAAGTAATATCCGCATCTATAAAATTCACCATCGCAGCTTGGTAAGAACTACCATAAACTGGTCTGGCAGATTGTACGGTTAAAGAAGCTTTATACAAATTAGTTTCAAGAATACTTTCAATGTTAAGAATAAAACTACAAACTATTTTTTCATTAGAATTAAATACGTCTGAAGTCCACTTTCTGGTGTTTATTAAAACATTCAATTGAGATTGAAGTGTAGTAAATATTTTTTTATCAACGGTAGAATTGACTCTATTAGATAGTACAGTAATTTTTGATTGTAATTCTTGACCTGATACAAAATCAATACATATAAATAAAGAAATTACTAATATAGAAATAGGTTTAAACACCAATACTATTTTTAATTAATGAAATAATATCTTCTGCAATTGCTTTTTTTGATTTTAATTCTATTGATAATTCTAACCCTGTTTTAGAAAAAATGGTAACTGCATTATTATCTCCAGAAAAACCAGCACCCTCTATTCTCAATGAATTAAGAACAATCATATCCGCATTTTTTTTACTTAACTTTTCTAAAGCATTTACTTTTTCATTCTCAGTTTCCAATGCAAAGCCAACAATAAACTGATTCAACTTTTTAATTTTACCAACTTCAGCAAGTATATCTTTTGTTTTGGCTAATTCAATATTGAGTGCAGTTTCTTTCTTTTTAATTTTTTCTGTTGCAGGATTTAGCACAGTATAATCGGCAACTGCTGCACTAAATATGCCAATATCAATTTGATCTATTAAATTCATCACTTGAATATACATATCATTGGCGCTTTGTACATCAATTCTATGTATTCCACTAAACTGAATAACTTCTTTAGAAGGGCCTGTTATTAAATATACTTCAGCACCTTGCATAAATAAAATTTCCGCAATTGCAAAGCCCATTTTACCAGAAGAGTGATTCCCAATAAATCGAATAGGGTCAATAGATTCATAGGTTGGCCCCGCAGTTACTAATGCAGTTTTACCAGCTAAAGATTTACTCCTAAAATAACGACTATACATAAATTGAACAATCGTTTCGGGTTCGGCCATTCTACCTTCACCAATTAATCCACTGGCTAATTCTCCATAATGCACATCCATTACTGTATTTCCAAAAGAAATTAGCTTAGCAAGATTTTGTTTTGTTGCAGGATGCTTCCACATATCTTCATCCATTGCAGGAGCAATTAATACATCACAAGTTGCAGATAAGTATACTGCTAATAAAATATTATCACAGAATCCATTGGCCATTTTTGCCAACGTATTACAACTCAATGGAGCAATTATAAATAAATGTGCCCATCGTCCTAATTCAACATGATTAGACCATTCATTTTTACTAGACAGTTCGGTAATAACCGTATTTTTAGATAAGGTAGATAAAACCAATGGGGAAACAAAATCAGTTGCTGCGGGCGTCATTACTACTTTTACTTCTGCACCAGCTTTCATTAATAACCTTACAAGCAATATGGTTTTGTATGCCGCAATACTTCCCGTAATTCCAACTAATATTTTTTTCCCCTTTAGCATTGCAGCATTTATTTAAAATTACCTATTCAAAGTAACAAAAAACGACAGTATTTAACTGTCGTTTTTAAAATTTTGTACAAATTTAGCTTATCTAAATAAATCGCTATCATTATTTCTTCTATAGTAAATTTTACCGTCCATAAATTCTTGTGTTGCTAAAATTGCTGGGTTAGGCATTTTCTCATACGCTCTAGAAATTTCAATTTGCTCTTTATTCTCGTGAATTTCTTCTAAACTATCAGTATGACTTGCAAATTCTTCTAATTTATTATGCAACTCTTCCCTGATTGAAATATTAATTTGATTGGCCCTTCTTGCAATAATTGCAATAGACTCATACAAATTACCTGTTTTTGCTTTGATAGAGATTAGGCTTTTCGTTTCTACAACACTTGGCGTGTTGGCACTCATTTGCCTTCTTAATTTGCTCATTTTTTTCCGGTTTTAAGTATGTTAAGGGTTTGTATTTTATATTTATTAACTTCTTCTAAAAATTTACTATCTGTAAAGCGATCTGAAAAATCGGCACACTCGCTAATTACTTTTTCATAACGCTCTTTTTGTTTTTCTTCATAACTCATTTCTGCGTATTTAAAATACGATTTAATCATGAGTAGCTTATATTCATCCGATTTTTTTGAATCTGGAAAATTATCAGATACATTTCCAAACGCAATAGCTGAGGCTTTATAAAATCCAAGATTATAATATAACTCAGCACTTTTAAAATCTTTCAGTTCTAGTTTTTCTCTACACTTATCAATTAATTCTGTTGCATCCTTCACTCTAGTTGAATTTGGATGGGAGCTAATAAAAGCCTGCATTAAACCCATTGTTTTATTGGTATTGGTCTGATCCAATTCCACTTTAGGAGATTGCTTGTAAAAGCAATATGCACGCATGTATTCGCATTCCTCACTTTTTACACTTGCTGGAAAATTTTCAACAAATGTTTTAAATAGATTCTCTGCATTTAAATAATCCTTATTAAAATAATAAGAATACGCATATTTGAAATACATCTCCTCGTAACGGGTAGATCCTTTTAAATATGGAAATACATCTTCAAAGAGCTTTTGAGCCTCCTGATACTGCTTATTGGCATAATACTGATCAGCCATTTTGTATTTGTACTCAAAATCTTTGCTTTTCATCACTTTAGTCAACTTATTGGAACAAGATGAAGTAAAGGCAAAAAACAACAGAGAAAAAATTACAATTCTACCCATAAAGTTGGCGAAATTAAGTATAAAAAGGCAATTTATAAAGGGTATTCCAAGAAATAGTGGTTGAATGCGTTAATTAATAGCTAAAAAGGCCATTCCGCAAAAACGGAACAGCCTTTTCTATTACAACTTCAGGTGATATTATTTAGTATCACCCTCTCCTTCCTGCAATTTTGCTTTAATCTCAGCCAAAGCACCTAAATCACCCAAAGTAGCTTTCTCTACTTTAGCTTGAATGTTTTTAACTGCTTTTTTCGTATTGTCAGACTCAGTTTTAGCTTCTTTCTTAGCTGCCTCTTTTTCTTCGGCAACATGTTGCTCCCAAATACGAGCATGACTTAATACGATGCGTTTTTCATTTCGATCAAATTCAATTACTACAAATTGAGCAGTTTCATCTGCTTTAACCTGAGAACCATCTTCTTTATTCAAATGGCGGTTAGGGGCAAAGCCTTCTAATCCATACTGCAATTGAACCAATGCACCTTTATCGTCTTTACGAGTAACGGTACCTTCATGAACAGATCCTATGGCAAATGTTTCTTCCAATGCATTCCAAGGATCTTCTTCTAATTGTTTATGACCTAACTGTAATTTACGATTTTCTTTATCAATACTTAAAATGATGATATCAATTTGCTCTGATACTTTGGTATAATCAGTAGGATGGTTGAATCGCTTTAACCAGCTTAAATCACTAATATGAATCATTCCACCTATTCCAGGTTCTAATTCAACAAATACACCATAAGGTGTGATATTTTTTACCAACCCTTTGTGCTTGCTGTTTTCAGGAAATTTGGTTTCGATGGTATTCCAAGGATCTTGGCTCATTTGTTTAATACTCAAGCTCATTTTGCGAGCATCTTTATCTAGGGTTACTACTTTAGCTTCATGCTCATCTCCTAGTTTAAAGAATTCTTTTGCATTAATTGGGGTATTTGCCCAAGTTATTTCAGATACGTGTACCAATCCTTCTACACCTGGTTGGATTTCGAGGAATGCACCATAATCTTCTATATTTACTACCTTACCTTTTACAACAGTTCCTTCAGCTAATCCTTCTGGTAATACATCCCATGGATGAGGAGTTAATTGTTTTAATCCAAGGCTGATACGTTTCTTATCATCATCAAAATCTAAAACTACCACTTGTAATTTCTGATCCATTTTCACCACTTCACTTGGGTGAGAAATTCTACCCCATGAAATATCGGTGATATATAACAATCCATCTAAGCCGCCTAAATCCATGAAGGCACCAAAATCAGTGATGTTTTTAACAACCCCTTCTAATACTTGACCTTTTTCTAATTTACTCATAATTTCAGCACGTTGTGCTTCAATATCACTTTCAATTAAGGCTTTATGAGATACAACTGCGTTCTTAATAGTTTCGTTAATCTTCACTACTTTAAACTCCATTGTTTTACCTACAAACTGATCATAATCTGTAACAGGCTTAACATCAATTTGAGAACCAGGTAAAAATGTTTCCATTCCAAATACGTCTACAATTAAACCACCTTTGGTTTTACTGGTAACAGTACCTGTAACTACTTCGCCAGTTTTATGAACCTCAACAATACGCTCCCAAGCACGGAAAATTCTGGCAGATTTACGACTTAAATGAAGGTTACCAGAACGGTCTTCTTTTTCTACCACCATTACTTCAACCTCATCCCCAATTTTCAATCCTGCAACATCGCGGAATTCATTTAGAGAAACCAATCCGTCACTTTTAAAACCAATGTTAATGACAACATCTGTTTTAGTTAAAGCAACAACCAATCCTCTAACAATTTCAGCATCTTCAATTTGGATAAATGTGTTGTCGTACACTTTATCATACTTTACACG
Organism: Sediminibacterium sp.; assembly: GCA_036170555.1. Classification (GTDB taxonomy): domain Bacteria; phylum Bacteroidota; class Bacteroidia; order Chitinophagales; family Chitinophagaceae; genus Sediminibacterium. The sequence continues at coordinate 7,535 of JAVHPL010000153.1, forward strand.
CTCAGACTCTGCATAATGACTCACATTACGTTTGTCAATACTCCAGTCAAAATCATCGTGTGCAGTTTCTACAATAGGCGCTGCTTCTACTACAGGCGCTACTTCAGGTGCATTTGTTGTCGCAGTAGGAACTTCAACAGCTTCTGTTGCTGCTATGTTCTCCTGAGCATCTGCGTTTAGTTGTTTGTTAATTAAATTCATAAAAATATCCGATGGTTTTAATCGGGCGGCAAAGGTAAGAAAAAGTATAAAGAATTATGAGAAATAGAAAGAAAAAAGTGTATAATATTAAATAAATTAATACTATACACTTCCTTTCTTGAGCAGAATAGCTAAAATCTCCTTTATTTAACTAAAACTTCCTTTATCTATATAAAAAAGACCCCTAAGACTGTATATAATTTTGGAGTTGTGAAATGGTTTCCTGTTGGTTTAAAATGGTTTCAGTAACCACATCATTGATAGATATGATTCCTACTAATGTTCCATTTTCCATCACCGGCAAATACCGTATATGTTTACCCGACATCAATTGCATACATTTTTCTACTGAATCTGATAAAACAACTGAGGGAAATTCACGTGTCATAATTTCCGAAACAGGGGTTTCACTTGAATGTCTTCCCATTAATATTACTTTCCTAGAATAATCTCTTTCTGTGAGTATTCCACCAAATACCCCATTATCCATTACCACCAATGAACCAATATTCTGTTCGGCCATCAGTTGTAATGCTTGTATAACAGTTGTAGTAGAGGGAATACTGGTAACGCGGTTACCCTTTCTAGCAAGGATATCACTTACTTTTCTCATATGGCAAATTTGGTAAAAGATAAACATTATTACACAAATTCCCAAGTATCCTTTTTAAAAATTTGTTACAAAAATCATCCCCAGCTATTACTATTGATTATTTTGTAAAGCAATACTATTTGCTGCAATCCATCCACTCGTCCAAGCATGTTGAAAATTGAATCCTCCAGTAATACCATCCACATCCATCACTTCCCCTGCAAAAAATAAATTATTTATTTTTTTACTTCCCATCGTTTGAGGATCTATTTCATGTAACATCACTCCCCCGCAGGTAACAAATTCCTCTTTAAAAGTAGTTTTACCATTAACAATAAATGGATAGGCAGTTAACAATTGTATTAACTTATTTTGCTCTTTAGATTTCAATTCTGCCCATCTGGTATTGGTGTCAATTTCACATTGGTTTAAAATAAATTCCCATAATCTAGAAGGCAGGCCAAATGGATTTCTATTCATAACTTTTTGTGCATGATAGTTTTCTCTATAGCTAGTCCAATCTTCACGAAGAGATGCTTCTGTTAATTCGCCCAACCAATTTACCTGAATATCAAATAGATAATTCACTTATGCCAAATCACGAGCACCCCATGCAGACAGTTTTAATACTACAGGTCCACTTAATCCCCAATGTGTAATTAACAGAGGCCCATTTTCTTTTAATTTAGAACCAACAATTTTTACAACAGCATTTGGTACACTTAATCCCATGAGTTTACTAATGGAATTATTTGGAATATTAAATGTAAATAAAGAGGGAACAGGAGGCTGAATATGATGACCTGTTAATCTCAACCATTCAAACATATCCGATTTAGGAAAGCCTCCACAAGCAACACATAAATAAGTTGCTTCTTCTATTGAACAAGATGTATGTAATTTAAAAATATTGTTTGCCACTTCAATATGCTGCACTTCACATTTCGTTTTTACAATTACATTGTATTTATCCGCTTCTTTTAATAAACAATCTATAATAGTTTGGGAATTATTAGAAATAGGAAACATTCTCCCATCTGATTCAGCATGCAATATTACCCCTCGTTCGGCAAACCAATTAATGGTATCATTGGTATAAAACTGATGAAATGCTTTTTTTAAAAAAACAGACCCACGTGGATATTTTTTAACCAATTCAGGAATTTCAAAACAGGCATGCGTTGTATTACACCTTCCACCCCCACTTACTTTTACTTTCGATAGCAACTTATTTGTTTTCTCTAGAATAATCACTTCTAGTGCAGGATTTAACCTTGCTGCATTAACCGCACAGAAAAATCCAGCAGCTCCCCCTCCAATAACAATCAATTTATTTTTACGCATATTATTTCATCATCATGATTGCAGCAATAGTTTCAATCCCATCCCATAAATTACCAATACGAATATTTTCATTTTCTGCATGTTGATTATTATCATGATTAGCAATGGGCACTGTAACGGTAGGCACTTTTAAAATTTGTTCAAATATATATAAAGGTAAACTACCTCCCATTGATGGTAATAATACAATAGAATCCTTGGTTGTACTTCTTACTGCTGAAATTATTTTTTTCGCAAAAGGATTATTCATT
>JAVHPL010000154.1:0-9913 GCA_036170555.1 Sediminibacterium sp.
AGGCCAGCAACCTTGGGATGTAGCTATTGGTAGCAATTGTAAAAATATTGCACTAGAATTTAGTAAACATAATCGGGTACTTTATGTAAACTCCCCTTTAGATAGAATTACAGCATGGAAAAATAAGCGAGATTCTAAAATTAAAAAAAGGATCAATATTGTAAATGGAGTAGAAACTGGCTTACTTGTTATTACGCCTAATTTATGGAATTTATATCCAAATAAAATCATTGAATCTATCAATTGGATCAACAGTCAATTTATTTTTGAGATACTAAATAAGGTGAACAATAAACGATTTGCTGATAGTATTCAAGAAGCTATTCAACAACTTGGGTTCAAGGATATTATTCTTTTTAATGACAATGATATTTTCAGATGTTTTTACCTAAAGCAATTATTAAAGCCTGCTGTTAGTGTATATTATTCCAGAGATTATATGTTGGCGGTAAACTATTGGAAAAAGCATGGATTAAAATTAGAGCCAGCCTTGATAGCCCAATCGGATGTATGTGTGGCTAATTCAACTTATTTGGCAGATTACTGCAGAAAGTATAATGCACATGCTTATTATGTAGGTCAGGGATGTGAGTTAGACATTTTTAAAGGGTTAACCAATAAAGAAAAGCCAACCGATATGCAACTCATTGCGAATCCTGTGATTGGCTATGTGGGCGCCTTATTGGGGCTTCGATTAGATTTGACTATTCTCTTGGATATAGCAAAAGCTAAGCCTGAGTGGGCGATTGTATTAGTTGGCCCAGAAGATGAAGCTTTTCAATTAAGTGATTTGCATCAATGCAAAAATGTTTATTTTTTAGGAGCTAAATCTCCCGATCAATTACCCCAATATATTCATGCATTTGATATTTGTTTAAATCCTCAGATTTTAAGTGAAGTAACCATTGGAAATTATCCTAGAAAGATAGATGAATATTTGGCCATGGGCAAACCTGTGGTAGCAACTAGTACCCCTTTTATGGAAACCATTTTTAGCGAATACACTTATCTTGGAAAGAACGGTGAAGACTATGTAACTTTAATATGTAAAGCTTTAGAAGAGGATAATCCCCAAAAGCAACAAGCAAGAATTACATTTGCTTCGGGCCATACATGGGAAAATAGTGTGAATGAAATATATAAAGCAATTGAGCAGGTAATGGTTTAGTTTTAATTTATGGAAACATCCAATTCAATATCAATTGTTGTTACCACAGACGAGCACTATATTGTTTTATTAGCAGGTTTAATAAAATCTATTGAAGCTCATAATGAGAGTGAAAATAATTTTAATTTTTATATTATTGCCGATCATATTTCTATCGAGCATAGAAAAAAAATGGAGGAGTCTGTTGACAAATCTATCACCACTATTTATTGGAAAGAATTAAATGAGGTTGTTCCTGAAGGATTCTCTATCCCAATAGATTGGTCGTCTTATCCTTGTAATATTCATTTTCGTTTATTTATTCCTTTTTTTATCCCAAAGGAAGTAAAAAAAGTACTTTATTTAGATGTAGATATGATTGTGTTAAAAGACCTTGGTAGTTTAATGGAGGTAAACTTAGAAGGGTTTATTATTGCTGCAGTAACCGATAGCAGAATTTGTACGCTAGGGAATCATTGGGGAGGGATACTCAATTATGATGCTTTAGATTTATCGCCAGCACTTCCTTATTTTAATACAGGATTATTATTAATAAATTGTGAGGAATGGATGGCTTTTAATACCACAGAAAAAATTATTCAATGTATTATTAAAAACAAGCACTTTGCAAATTACCCCGACCAATATGGATTAAATGTTGTATTAGCTAATAGATGGAAACAATTAAACCCCCTTTGGAATTATTTTAGTGATGGGGTGCATACTTCACCATATATTGTACATTTTGTTTCAAGAAAACCAATATATGCTTCATATAAAGGGAATCCGTTTTATCAAAAGTTATTTTGGAAATATTTACAAAAAACTACATGGGATGATGAAGTAAAAATAGGAGAATTAAGGCGTTATAGTAAGAAGGTAAAAAATATTCTTCAAAAAGTTTTGTATACTTTTTTTAAAAAGATATCATGATAGCAAAAATAATTGACAAAGTAAATAATAAACATTTCATGTCATTGGCTGGGAACGCTGCTATGGCAGGATTGGCAATGCTAACTGTTGCGGTATTATTTAGGTTTTTAACCAAGGACGATATTGGGTATTGGTTTTTTTATCAAACCTTATTTGTATTATTAGATACTTTTAGGTCAGGATTTTTACAAATTGCCCTTATTAAATTTTATACAGGTACGGAAGAAAAGAGAGCTAATAATGTGGTAGGATCAGTTTGGTATTTAGCTATCATGATCACGTTAATTTTAGGTGCAATCAATATATTGTTTCTTCCTTTTTTAGGCTCTATCGCCAACACTGCTTTTGTAATAACCATTCAATGGTTTGGATTAACTTTTTTGGCCACATTGCCATCCAATATTGCATTTTGGATTCTCCAAGCCGACCAACGCTTTGATCGTTTATTGGTTTTAAGAGTCATTAGTCAAGGATCCTTTATCATTGGAATTATTGTATTGGTATTTTTAGGGGAAGTGCATTTGCAATCTATATTATTAACCAATTTTTTAGTTAATGTGTTGGTTAGTGTAGTTACTTTATTGTTGGGCTGGACTAAAATCAACAGTTTTTTTTCTAGAACAAAAGAATGTATTCTAGAAATATATCATTTTGGAAAGTTTAGCGTAGGTACCACTATTAGTGCTAATTTATTAAGAAGTTCTGATACGTTTATTATTACCTTTTTATTAGGGCCAGCAGCATTGGCTATTTACAATATACCTGTTCGACTGATGGAATTTATAGAAATTCCTTTACGAAGTACCATTGCTACTGGAATGTCTTCTATTGCCAAGGCGTTTAATAGAAACAATTTAAAAGAAGTAGGATATATTTTACAGAAATATGCTGGCACATTAACCATTTTATTTATTCCTGGTGCAATTGGAGCAATTCTTTTGGCAGATATTGGGGTTGGATTATTAGGAGGGGGTAAATACATACATACCGAAGCTGCTAATGTGTATAGAATCATGATGGTTTTTGCTATTTTCTATCCTATTGATCGTTTTATTGGGGTAAGCTTAGATATCATTCATCAGCCCAAAGCCAATTTCATAAAAGTATTGTTAATGGTAGTTGGTAATGTGGTAGGAGATTTCGCAGGAATTTTATTATTTGGGAATATATATGGTGTAGCTTTTGGTACATTTATACCACTTGCTATTGGCGTGTTTTATGGATATTTTCGCCTAAAAAAATATGTTGATTTCAAATTATCAACTACCTTTCTATTTGGATATATTCAAGTGAGATCAAAAATCAGGCTGTTTATGAAAAAAAAGAATAAACATTGAAAATTGTACACTTAATAATGGCACATAATCAACCTAGCCCAAAACAATTAGCTAGGTTGATTGATAGATTAGATAACCCCAATGCAGTCATTTATGTACATATAGATAAAAAATTTTCTATTGAAGAATTTTATTTTATTAAAAATCCTGCTGTACACTTTATTAAAAATAGGATAAAAGTCACTTGGGCAACTTATAGCATGATAGATGCAACCGTGGCCAGCTTTAAAGAAATTCTAGCGGAACAAAAAAATTTTGATTATTTAAATTTATTGAGTGGTCAGGATTATCCAATCAGACCCATCAGTCAATTTCATGCTTTTTTAACACAGCATCCCGGTAAAGCATTTATGCATGCACTTGATGTTTACCAAGACTGGCAGGAAGCCATTAGTAGGGTAGAAGAGTACCATTTAGATATGTTAAATATTCCCGGTAAATATGCACTACAAAATATCATTAATAAATTATTGCCAAAAAGAAAAATGCCTGGAGGTATGATACCTGTTGGAAGATCACAGTGGTTTACCATTTCCAAAAAACATGTTGATTATATTATTAAAGAATTGGATAGGAATACCGCTTTTGTTCGGTTTTTTAAATTTACTTGGGCCCCAGATGAAATGGTATTTCAAACATTGTTGTATAATTCACCATTTAAAAAGGATATCGTAAATGATCATCTTCGTTATATAGATTGGTCTGAAGGTAAAAAGAATCCAAAAACATTTACAATGAAAGATATTGAACCCCTGCTTCAATCAGATAAGTTTTTTGCCCGCAAGTTTGATGCTAATGTAGACATCCACATTTTAGATGCAATTGATCAAAAACTAAATGCACAGCATACTAATTAGATTCTTTAGCAATAAAAGCCCTAATGAAAAAGTAGATTCCAATAAATATTAAAACAAGTGCAAACATATCCATTACGGTGAATCCATCATATTCATTGAAATAAAAAATAGTAGCAATTTCAAATTCAGGGGATGCGGGTGTAACAATCAGTACAAATCCGATAGTAATAAATAAGATGCCTACTGCAGAAAGTGCTAGGCCAGAAGCCCACCTTGCTGCATTCTCGGGCATTTTTTGTAAGCTAAACATGTTTTTTTCTCTCAGCAGTTTTTCCATGTCCAACACTATTTCAGAATCTCTAGCATAAGCAGTAGATGGCATTCCTGGTTCATTAGCTTTGCAGGAGTCCTTTTGGTGAATGGCATGGAGAAATTTATGCTCCAATTCAATTGCTTTAAGCCTGCTAATAGGCTCTTTTTTCAATTCCTCCAGGAAATGTTCGAACTGAAGATCTAATTCCGTTTTTTCATCCATTTCTTGGGGCATGTTAAAATTGATTTTTTTCTTACTGCGCTAATTTAATTAAATTACAACATAATTTATAGAAATCTGGTAATGAAGTGTGTTTCCATTATAACAGTCAACTTTAATCATAGTTATGTTACCGATGATTTACTCGATTCTATCCTCCATAAAAATACATATCCCAATATAGAAATTATTGTTGTAGACAATGGAAGTAAGGATAATCCAGTTCCGCAATGGCAAATACAGTATCCAACAGTTTTATTTATTCGATCAGAAGAAAATTTAGGATTCGCAGGTGGTAATAATGTTGGTACAAAAGCGGCAACTGGAGACTATTTATTTTTTGTTAATAATGATACTGTTTTTACCGATAACTTAGTGAGTATATTAGTGAATTCGTTAAACGAATATCCTCAAGTTGGGATGATTTCACCTAAGTTACTTTACTATGATCAACCCAATATGCTTCAATATGCTGGGTATACCGAAATGAATTATTATACAGCCAGAAATGAATGTATTGGTCAGTTTGAAATTGATAATGGACAATATGATGGATTGATTGCAAAAACAGGTTTTGCACATGGAGCTGCAATGATGGTAAAACGTGAAGCAATAGAAAAAGCAGGACTTATGGCCGAGAATTTTTTTTTATACTATGAAGAATTAGATTGGTGCGACAGAATTAAAAGAAATGGATTTGAAGTTTGGGTGAATATGAATGCTAGTATTTATCATAAAGAGTCTATTTCTGTTGGGAAAAAAAGTGCTTTGAAGGAGTACTATATGAATAGAAATAGAATTTTATTTATTCGAAGAAATGCCCCATTTTTTTCAGCTTTATTTTTTTATGGTTACTTCTTGTTTGTTGTAACCCCAAGGAATATGATTACTTATTATAAAGAAAATAATCGAGAATTTAGTAAGCAATTATTCAGGGCTATTTGGTGGAATATGAGTAATGGAATAAACAGTAAGTACCTAGGGTATAAAAACTAAAAATATTATATGGAGATCTTTTTTTGGATTTGCATTTTCATCATTTTCTATACCTATATAGGCTATGGCTTACTTTTGTTTATTTTATTAAAAATCAAAAGTGTTTTTTTTGCAAAAAAACAAGTTCCTTTAGAATTTTTTGCACCAAGCGTAACCATCATTGTAGCTGCTTATAATGAAGCATATTGTATAGAAGAAAAAATCCAAAATACCTTGGCATTAACCTATCCAGCCGATAAGATTGACTATATTTTCATTACAGATGGTTCTACCGATAATACACCACAAATTGTATCGAAGTATAGTGCTATTAAAGGAATGCATCAAGATGGGAGAAGTGGAAAAATTGCTGCGGTGCATCGTGCAATGCAAACAGTAAAATCTGAAGTGGTTGTATTTACAGATGCAAACACCATGGTGAATCAAGATGCTTTATTAAAAATTTGTCGTCATTATCAAGACCCAACAGTAGGAGCCATTGCAGGAGAAAAAAGGGTGCAAATAGAATTGTCTTCCGATGCAACTGCTGGGGAGGGATTTTACTGGAAATACGAGTCGAAATTAAAACAATGGGATTCTGAATTGTATTCTGTTGTTGGAGCAGCGGGTGAGCTATTTAGTATTCGTACTAATTTATATGAACCAGTAGAACCAGATACCATTTTAGACGATTTTATGATCTCTATGCATATTGCCTTAAAAGGGTATCGAATTATTTATGAGCCTGCAGCCTATGCATTGGAAAGCGCATCAGCAAATACTTCGGAGGAATTAAAACGCAAAATTAGAATTGCTGCAGGAGGAGTTCAGTCTACTATCCGCTTAAAAGCTCTTTTAATACCATTTAAGCAACCTATACTAAGTTTTGAGTTTATTAGCCATAGAATACTTAGGTGGGTGATAACACCTTACTTAATGGTATTTGTTTTTTTTATCAATTTTTATTTATTGAATGAACAAAGCCTATTTTCATGGTACGGGCTCATGATATTAGCACAATTGGGGTTTTATAGTGCATCTTTTTTAGGTTGGATTTTAGAAAAAAAACAATTAAAAGTAAAAATCTTTTTTATCCCTTATTATTTTTGTTTAATGAATTATGCTGTTATTGCAGGAATGAATCGATACCTGTTTATGGAACAATCTGTATTATGGGAAAAAGCCAAAAGAAAATAATTCTACTTAAACTAAATTTCAACTATTTCAATTGTATTTGAATAATATTGGTAACTTTATATAATTAACATTTGGAATCCCCCAATACTAACTCAAATGATGAATAAAGTACTTTGTGTTGATGATGATAGTATATCTCTTACTATCTCCAAACTATTGTTAAAACGAACTGGATTTGCTGAGGAAGTGCATACTGCTGTTGATGGAAGTGACGCAATTGACTATTTTAGCCAAATATTTTTAGAAAACGAAGACCCGGCAATTGTTGCACCTAATTTAATCATTTTGGATATCAATATGCCCGTAATGAATGGATGGGAATTTTTAGAAGAATATATGAAACAATTTGCAGAAAAATTACCTAATACTAAAGTGATTATTTTATCTTCTACCATTGATCCTGAAGACTTTACTAAAGCAAAAAAGTATGAAGTAGTAGCTCGATTTGTTAGCAAGCCACTTAGTGTTGAAAATCTTGCAGAATTAAAAGAAAATGATTTTGTAAAAAATTACTTTAACTAGTAACTCAGGTTTTGAGATCAACTCTTCCCATTTATTTATCTTTCTTATTATTAAGTATATCCTTTGTAGGTATCAGCCAAAATATAAAAACAACGTATGGTAAAATACCTATAGAACCAAAACGTTGGTATCAACTAACCAATACCTCAATTGGGTTAGATCCTTTATTTGATGGAGACTTGTATGGGGAATTCAAATCAGGAAATGGTAAGGTAATCAATTATTATGATTCTTATTATCCAGTTTTGAGTAATGAAGTGATCAAAATAGATCATATCCAATTTTTTGATGGGAATGGAATGGCTACTATTCCTATGTATATTTATACAATAGATAGTAACTGGAATAGAAAATGTATTGCAAGTTTCACTGGTTCTGAATACAATGAATGGGTAGGCCCCTATCCCAATAGAGTGCATACATTACAATTAGATACTGCGGTAGATCATATTCAATATTTGATGATTCGATCTGGAGATATATTTCCCAATGAAATAGAATTCTTTGGGGACTATTCACCTCCAAATACTAACCCGATTATAGAAAAAAAACAAGTTAATTTAGCAGCTTATTTTGGGGTGAATGCATACGAATGGGATTTCGAAAATTCTAATATCAATCCATTTGTTATTGATGAGCAATTGTTTGCCCAAGTACAAAATTTTACTGCAGTTCGTCATTATATTGATTGGGAAAAATTAGAATTTAATCAAAACAGTTACACGTATAGCCCAACCTATTCTGGTGGGTGGAATTACGACACTATTTATGCAAGATGTAAATTAGCAGGTATTCAAGTGCTTGCCTGTTTAAAAACAATTCCTGCCTGGATGCAAGCTAGTTATCCCCTAGATGTAAGGGATGCAGAAAATATACCAGCCAATTATGGATTAGATTATGCTCAACCTCAAACTTATATTGAACAAGCTAAACTAGGTTTTCAATTTATTGCCAGATACGGATTTAATAAAAATATAAACCCTGCTTTATTAAATGTGAATCAAACACCTCGTTGGACGGGAGATGATATCAATATAAAAAAAATTGGGCTTGGGTTAATTCAATATATAGAATGTGATAATGAGCGGGATAAATGGTGGAAGGGTCGTCAAGCTTATCAAACAGGAAGGGAATATGCAGCAAATTTATCGGCATTTTATGATGGTCATAAAAATACCATGGGGCCTGGGGTTGGGGTTAAAAATGCAGATTCAACAGTACAAGTAGTAATGGCGGGTTTGGCTCTTGCTACTACAGATTATTTTCGTGGTATGGTTGATTGGTGTAAAGAATTTAGGGGATATAAGCTGGATGGTTCTATTAATTTATGTTGGGATATTATTAATTATCATTTGTACACCAATGATGCTAAATTAAAAAGAGGCATTGCTCCCGAAAAGTATATACAAGGGAATAGCGCAGATTCTATTGCTAAGGCATTTATATTAGATGCAGCAGTTTATGCGCAAAATATGCCAGTATGGGTTACTGAAGCTGGATATGATATTAATCAGGGAAGCCCTAATAAAGCTATTCCTATTGGTAATAAGTCGGAATTGATTACACAGGCCGATTGGGTTTTGCGAACGGCTCTTTTGTATGCAAGAAATGGAATACAGCGCTTGTTTTTTTATCAATTACACGATGATAGGCCCGATTTTGGTGGGTCATACGCAACTAGTGGTTTGATCAATGAAAACCATACACGCAGACCTGCTGCAGACTATATTCGTCAAGTGGTTCAACCATTTTCTCAATACAGGTTTAAACAATCAATTAGTACAGATCCTGTAATTGATCAATATGTTTTACAGGATACTTTGTTCATGCACGTAGTATATGTACCAGATGAAGTTGGCAGAACAGTAAATTGTACAATTGATTTAAATAATGCAGATTCTGCCATCATCTATACGCCAACCGCAGGAGCTGATACAATGAAATTGTTAAAATTAAAAACCAATCAAGGAACCATTACAATCAATGCAACAGAAACGCCTGTATTTGTAGTAGGGATAGGAAACAAAAAAGGCTCTGATGCTATTTCAACCATTAAATTATTTCCTAACCCAACTAATAATATGCTTCAAATTATTGGCTTAACCGCCGGTAAAACAAATGAAATTTATGTAGTTAGTACAGAGGGGAAACTGCTAAAAAAAGTTAGTAGCAACCAAGCTATTTATTCATTGAATATTGCAGATTTAGCTGCTGGAGTTTACTTGATTAAAATAAACAATGGAACTCATTTAAACGGATTTAAGTTTATAAAAACAAGATAGCAATTGGGGGTTGATACAGCTTTTCGGTTACCATAATGAAAATACTTAGTTTGGTAACCTAAAAGCATACCTTTTAGATTGATAATATTTGATATGGAATTGTACTCGGTAGGGGATTTAAACCACGATTTACATCTAGAATAATGCAAAAAGCCACTCAATTGAGTGGCTTTTGCGGACCGGACGGGACT